>JANOCN010000500.1:0-3875 GCA_031412185.1 Betaproteobacteria bacterium
GGCAGCTTGGTCGACCCCGACGTGAACAGGAACTTGACAATCGTGTCCGGCCCGGTAGCGTGCATCGCAGTGTCCACAGCCGACGTCGCGACAGTCGCCAGCAGATTCTCAAACGGGATAACGACGCGCCCAAGACTATCAGCAGCGTTGCCGGACCGGACCGCAACGTCGACATCTGCCGACACCGCAGCCGCGATGGCTTTTGCGTACCGTGTGGCGTCACTCGCAAATACCAGCCCGGGCGTGATCGTGCGCAAGACATGGCGCAGCTTCTCGTAGTCGGTACTGACGGTCGAATAAGCTGGTGACACCGAGCAGTAGGGCACTCCGGCATATATGCAGCCGAGCGCCAGCAACGCATGTTCGAGATCGTTCTCGCTCAGGATAGCCACCGGCCGCTCCAGCCCCAGCTTGCGGTCTATCAATGCCTGTCCGATGCTCCGCGCGCCCTGTAAGGCCTGGGTGTATGTGATGTGTTGCCAGTCGCCGGTCGAGCCGTCCGGGTTGCGTTTGCGCCGCGCCATCCAGGTGCGCTCGGGTGCAGTCTGGGCCCAGTGCACCAGCCGGTCCGTGATGCGATGTGCATACGGCAGCAACGCCTGATCGGCTTGCAGGTAACGCGTGCCAGCGGCACCCTCGCGCAAGCTGACACGGGTAACACCGAAGTCCAGGGGGCGGTATTTGGGGGCGTGGCTGTTCATGGCGATGGCGCTCGCGTTGCTTCAGGCCTTCTTGACCTTGGCGGCCTTGCCGTCCAGAAACGCCTTGACGCGCTGTTTGGCCTCGGGGGCACTTTGGGCAATCGCGGCCATCATGGCTTCGGTAAAAAAACCATGGTCCGCGTTTTGTTCGGCAATCCGCGGCAAGGCGTGCATCAAGGCGTAGTTGGTCAATGGCGCGTTCTGCGCTACCCGTTCGGCGATCTCCAGCGCCTTGTCGAACGCCTGGCCCGCAGGCACCAGGTACTGGGCAAAACCAGCCCGCTCGCCATCGACCGCGTTGTACACACGGCCGGTCAGCATCATGTCGGTCATGCAGGCCACACCGACCAGCTTCGGGATGCGCACCGAACCACCGCCGCCGACAAAAATGCCGCGCGAGCCTTCGGGCAACGCGTAAAAAGTGGACGCATCGGCGACCCGGATATGGCAGGCACTGGCCAGCTCCAGGCCGCCGCCAACCACGGCACCTTGCAGTGCTGCGATCACCGGTACCGGTCCGAACTGCACCCGTTGCAGGGCCGCATGCCAGCTACGCGAATGCAGCATGCCCTGGCCCGCGTCGCGTTCCTGGAGCTCGCTCAGGTCCAGCCCGGAGCAGAAGTGTTCGCCGTCTCCGTCGAGCACGGCCGCGCGCACACTGGAAGGCATTTCTTCGAACATTTTGCGCAGGGACGCGATCAGCGCATCGTTGAGCGCATTGCGTTTGGCCGCACGTGTGAGGCGCACCACTGCGACCTCCTTGTGCTTGCCGCGAAGCTCGATCCGGATGTCTTGGTTGGTCATGTTGATTTTTCGGTCACAATCGATTATCGTTATTCAATATAACCAAAACAAGCGCCAGTGCGTCGGTGTTTACCCTAGAAGCGGGCATTTCGGCACTTCCACATCCAACCATAGAAAGAGCCCGGACATGGACTATCAAAACCTGATCGCCATAGACATCCACACCCATGCGGAGGTGAGTTGCTGGAACCCATTTGACAACTATGGCGAAGAGTACGACCGTGCCGCCGACAAGTATTTCCGCAATAGCCGACGCCCTACCATCGAAGAGACGATTGCCTACTACCGCGAGCGCAGGATTGGTCTGGTGATGTTCACCGTAGACGCTGAGACCCAGATGGGCCGCAGGCGTATTCCGAACGAAGAAATCGCTGAGGCCGCACAGAAAAACGCCGACATGATGATCGCGTTTGCCAGCATCGACCCGCACAAGGGCAAGATGGGAGCGCGTGAGGCGCGCCGCCTGATTGCAGAACACGGCGTCAAGGGTTTCAAGTTCCATCCCACCGTGCAGGGTTACCACCCCTACGACCGCATGGCCTGGCCGATCTACGAAGTGATCGCAGAACACAAGCTCCCCGCGATTTTTCATTCCGGCCACAGTGGAATCGGCAGTGGCATGCGCTGTGGCGGCGGCTTGCGCCTTGAATACAGCAACCCGATGCACCTCGACGATGTCGCCATCAGTTTCCCCGACATGCAGATCGTCATCGCCCATCCAAGCTTTCCCTGGCAGGACGAGGCGCTGAGCGTTGCCACCCACAAGCCCAATGTGTGGATCGATTTGTCGGGCTGGAGCCCGAAGTATTTTCCCAAGCAGTTGGTGCAGTATGCCAACACCCTGCTCAAGGACCGCATCCTGTTTGGCTCCGATTACCCGCTGATTACGCCGGAACGCTGGATGAAAGACTTTGAAGACGCGGGTTTCAAACCCGAGGTAATGCCGGGCATTCTCAAAGACAACGCGGTGCGCCTGCTGGCACTGGACAAGGGGTTGAACGTGGCGACCTGACCGGCGGGTTATCCATCCAAAGTTTTGCGAGCCACGCCGACTCCGGCTATCCTGCGTGTTTTGCAGCAAGTGAGCAGTTTGTACGGCTCGGGGCCGGACGCTGCTTTCCCATCCACCGGAGACTACGATGCCACGCTTAACCGCCGCCGACTTTGACCAGGAATTGCTGATTCTTTTCGATGCGTATGTGCATGGCGGTATCGACCGCCGGGGTTTCCTGGACCGGGCCCAGAAGTTTGCTGTCGGTGGTGTGACCGCCAGCATGCTGCTGGCGTCGCTGAGCCCGAACTTTGCAGCCGCACAGGTAGTCCCCAAGGACGACAAACGTATCAAGACCGAGTTGCTCACCTATGCGTCTGCGGCAGGGTCGGGCAGCATGAAGGGGTATCTGGCCATGCCGGCCAATGCCAGCGGCAAGTTGCCGGGTGTGCTGGTTATCCATGAAAACCGGGGCCTGAACCCGCACACCGAAGACATAGCGCGGCGCCTGGCGCTGGACAACTTTGTTGCGTTCGCACCGGACGCGTTGGCACCCCTGGGCGGTTATCCGGGTGACGAAGACAAGGCGCGTGAGCTTTTCCCCAAGCTCGATCAGGCTAAAACGCGGGAGGATTTCGTGATGGCGGCCAAAGTCTTGAAGGACCGCCCGGAGTGCAGCGGAAAGTATGGCGCTGTAGGTTTTTGTTATGGCGGCGGCATGGTTCACATCTTGTCCACGCGCCTGCCGGACCTCGGTGCCGGCGTGCCGTTTTATGGCAACCATCCGGCGGTTGAAGAAGCCGCCAAAGTGAAGTCACCGCTATTGATCCACTTTGCGGCTGTGGACGAACGAATCAACGCGGCCTGGCCGGGCTACGAAGCGGCCCTGAAGGCTGCGGGCGTTCGTTACACCGCGCACCAGTACGCGGGTACCCAGCATGGTTTCAACAACGACACCACCCCGCGTTTTGATGCCGCTGCCGCAAAACTGGCGTGGGAGCGCACCCTGGCCTTTTTCAACCAGCATCTGCGTGCCTGAACGCAGCGACCGCTTCGGCTCGGGGATAAGAAAGATGCAGTTGGTAAAACGCTGGGCGCTGGTGCTGGGGATGTGTGGTGTCGGTTGGGTCGCGCAGGCGCAGACCTTCCCCAGCAAACCGGTGCGAATTGTGGTGCCCTTTGGTGCCGGTGGCGTGGCCGACCTGACTGCGCGTACGGTGGGCCAGAAACTCAGCGAATCACTTGGCCAGCCAGTGGTGATCGAAAACAAGCCGGGTGCGGGGGGCGTAGCGGCAGGGGATGCGGTGGCCAAAGCCGAACCGGACGGGCACACGCTGCTGCTCATGTCCAACGGCACAGCCGTGAGTGCCGGACTGTTC
>JANOCN010000501.1:0-2639 GCA_031412185.1 Betaproteobacteria bacterium
GCCAACCTGCGCACCAATGTGTACGGCAACAACCAGGTGCAGGCAGCTGGGGGTGCCGGCACACTGGCTGCAGCCGGGTCCAACAGCACCACCGCCGGTACCTTGGCGATCAATGGTGCCCTGGGCAGCGCATCGGTGACCGTGGCGGCCAACAGCACCGCCAAGGCGAATGCCGACTTGATCTCTGCCCAGCAAGCCAATACCGGTGTGACTGCCACGGCGCGTACCGAACTCAGCCTGGCTTTTGCCACTGCCGGTGCCTACACCTTGACATTGCAGTCGGACAATACCGTAACACAGGCGATCTCGTTTTCGTTGTCGGCTGTCGCCACGGCAAGTGGCTTGTCGTCCGCTGTGGCAGCGATCAACGACCAGTCGTCCAAGACCGGTGTGACTGCCTCGCTCAACAGCGCCGGTACTGCGGTAGTGCTGACCAACGCGTCGGGCAACGATATTTCGGTATCGGACACGACGGTGGCCAACGCTGGCAATGTCACCGTGCAGAAGCTCGACAGCGCGGGTGCTGCCTCTGGCGCCACTGCGGTACTTACGGCAGACGTGACAGCGGCTACCGCCACCGTGGTCGGCTACATCACGCTGGACAGCGAAAAGTCATTCGCAGCCGACGTCACCACCTCCAACATACTGGCGTCAGATGTGGGGTCCACACTCAAGAAGGTCTCGGAACTCGACGTGACGACCTTTGCCAAGGCGACCGATGCGCTCAAGACGGTCGACTCCGCGCTGGCTTTCGTGAGTGGTGCCCGTGCCAAACTGGGTGCCCTGCAGTCGCGTTTCGAGACCACCATTGCCAACCTTGAGGTGACCTCCGAGAATCTGTCTGCCTCCCGCTCGCGGATTGTGGATGCCGATTTTGCACAGGAAACAGCCAACCTGTCCCGGGCCCAGATTCTGCAGCAGGCCGGTACGGCGATGGTGGCGCAGGCCAACCAGTTGCCACAGGGGGTACTGGCCCTGCTGCGTTAGTTGTAGCAGGCTTGGGAAAAGTTGCGGCTTCGGGGCCAGGTGGCCTCGAAGGTTCCAAGGTGGCGGCGGACTTCGGGTCCGTCGCCCTTTCGCGTTTTGACTGCTTGCTTCACCGGTCAGTTTGGCGGTTAAGCCTTGCGTCGAGGTCAGATAATTGTGCCAGCAGGTCGTACAGGAGGGTCACATGGCAACCATTTCATCACCCGGCATAGGCAGCGGTCTGGACGTCAAGTCCATCGTGGCGCAGTTGGTGGCGTTGGAGAAGCAGCCGCTGACCAAACTGAAGCTGCAGGCGGCCACGGTCGAAACCCGCGTTTCTGCGTTTGGCCTGGTCAAGTCTCTCATTTCTACCCTGTCGGATGCTGCGACCAAGCTGAACAGCCTCACCACCTACAACGCGGTAACGGCCACGTCTTCCAACAGCAAGGCGGTGGCAGCAAGCGCTATCGGGGGCACCGCCGCCAACAGTTTCAGCGTCAAGGTGGACAGCCTGGCCAAGGCGCAGGCTACCGCGTCGGCCGCCTTGTTGCCGGTGGGTGGGGCGCTCGGAGCGGGCACCCTGCGCCTGGAACTGGGCCAATGGACGCTGGTGCCAAGTTCATTTACACCCAAGGCGGGCGGCACACCGGTTGATATTGTGGTCACAGCCAGCGATACCGTTACCGATGTGGCGAGCAAGATCAACGGGGCTAATGCCGGGGTCAGCGCGACGGTGCTGAACGATGCCTCCGGGCAGCGGCTGCTGCTGCGCTCAACCAGCACTGGTGAAGCGGCCGGGTACCAGTTGAGTATTCCCAGTGATGCCGATGGCAACTCTGCCGATGCGTTGGGCCTGTCGAGGCTGGTGGCGGGTAGCACCATTCAGTATGGCGAAGACGCACAGATACAGATAAACGACATTCCGGTAAGCTCGGCCAGCAACAAATTTACTGACGTGGTGTCGGGCGTGACCCTGACCGCCAGTGAGGTGAGCGCCACGGCCATCGAGATCGTAGTGGCACCCGACCAAAGTGTTGTCAAGACCGCAATTGACGCTTTCGTCGCGGCCTACAACGCGGTCAATCGAACCTTGAATGAACAGACTAAATACGACCCGGCCACCCAGGCCACCGGCCTGCTGCAGGGCGACGCAACGGCGATTGGGTTACAGAATGCGCTGCGCGGCATGCTGCAATCCACCAGCAGTGGTTCGGCGTACCAGCGATTGGCCGACATCGGTATCATCCAGCTGCTGGGTGGTGATTTGAGTGTGGACAGTACCAAACTGGGCACTGCACTGGCGAATGGCGATGAGGTGAAAAAACTGTTTCGTACTGACAACACCGATCCGCTCACCGACGGTGTAGCCATCAAGTTCGCTGACTTCTCGCGCGGCGTGCTGGCAACCGACGGCTTGTTCAGCAGCAAGGACGCATCGCTGAAACGCTCGCTCGCACTCAACTCCAAGGAGCAGGGCGTGGTCAACGCGCGAATCTTGCGCGTGGAGGCCCAGCTCAACCGACGCTACAGCGCCCTGGATGTGCAACTCAACAGCCTGAATGCGCTCAACGCCTACGTAACGCAGCAAGTGGCCCAGTGGAACCGCGCGACCAGCAATTGATGGCCTATTTTTCCGCTATTGCGGGCTTGATTTGGCGCGCCGAATGCCGATA
>JANOCN010000502.1:0-2219 GCA_031412185.1 Betaproteobacteria bacterium
GCAGCGCTGGTTGCGCGCGCACCCAATATCGACGTCCTGCGAATCAAGGGGGTCGGGAACCGTTTTGCCTTTGCCGCGCACCGCGACAAAGCGCCGTTTGACAATCTGGATGTGATGGAAGGGCTGAAGTACGGGATTGATCGCCAGCTGATTGTGCGCAATGTGTTCAGCGGCTATGCGGTCGTCGGCAACGACCACCTCATCACTCCCGGAAGCAAGTATTTCGACACCACACTGCCACAACGAGCCTATGACCCAGACCGCGCGGCATTTCACTTCAAGAAGGCCGGAGTCTCTGGTCCATTCGAACTACAGGTGTCCGAAGGTGCCTTTCCTGGTGCCACCGACTCGGCGGTTGTGTTCCAGGAGTCATTGCGCAAGGCGGGTGCCTCCATGGAAATCAAACGCGTCGCATCCGACGGTTATTGGGACAACGTTTGGCTGAAGGCACCGTTTTGCGCGGTGTTCTGGAATGGCCGGGTGACCGCTGACCTGCAACTCAGCAGAACATTCCTGTCGGAAGCTGCATGGAACGACACCCGCTGGAAGCGGCCCCAATTTGACAAGCTCATCCTCGATGCACGCTCGGAGCTCGACGAAGACAAGCGCCGAAAGCTGTATGCCGAAGCACAACGCATGATTTCCAGCGATGGCGGAATGATCACCTTCGCGGTGGCCGATCTACTGACGGCCAGCAGCAAGAAGCTGCGCGGCGACGCGCCCGACGAGCGCTACGAGCTGAACGATCTGAGGCTGCCGGAGAAGGGCTGGTTTGCATAAGGGGGCTTATTCGGCAACCCCGCCATTGGCTGGAGTGGACGGGTCAGTTGGGCGATGGATCACCAGTGGGCGACTGGCTGGCGCAGTGCTGGAGTGCGGTACCGCTCAAGGGCCCACAAGATCGCTGCATCCGGGTTGGATGGACATCGCAGAAGCGCTGCCTATGCGCAGCGACGCAATCTTCAGACTCGCGTCGGCAACCAAGCTGCTTTCCACCGTGGTCCTCCTGCGGCTGGTGGAACATGGTCTGATACGCAGCCTGGATGATCCCGTATCCAGCTATTTGCCTTACTTTGTGCCTGCGGTAATCCCTGACCCCGAGCTGCCCCGGTCCGCTTGGCGGGTCGAACCCGCGCGCAGGCCCGTGTCTGTCCGCGACCTGCTTCGCCATACAGCCGGACTCCAATATGCCTTTGGCCTCAACGCTCTGGACACAGAGTACCGCGCCCTCGGCTTTCCGGATTGGAAGGGGTCGTTGGCACAATTTGCCACTGCGATGGCAACCTTGCCCCTGGCCTTCCAGCCCGGAACCCGCATCTGTTACGGCTACGGATATGACATCCTTGGATGCGTGATGGAGGTCGTCTGCAGCGCCCGTCTGGATGAGGTCATGCGCCAACACCTGACGGAGCCTTTGGGACTGGCAGACACGGGGTTCTTCGTGCCGCCTGCGAAGCGCCAGCGCCTAGCAAACCACTATGCGTGGTGCGATGGCCACCTGACACCCGACGACGACCGGCCAGACCGTTCGTTTCTCACATTGCCCGATGGACTGTCTGCCGGTGGCGGCTGGTCGACCGGGTACGGCGGCATGCTGTCGACGGCAAGCGACTTTGGCTGCGTCTTGCGGATGTTGCTCCGTGGCGGATGTGATGAGGGCGGCTCGCGTCTTCTGAGCCAGGCCAGCGTGGATGAGATGTTCCGGGAGCAAACCAGTGACGTGGCAACCGGCATTGGCCATCGCAGCCCGCCAGCGCTCGATCAGCCAGGTCGCGGATTCGGACTTGGTGGTGCCGTGGACAAGAAGGACAGCAGCGACGCGCTGCATTGGGGAGGTGCACCCTACAACACAAGTTTTCTGGTGGATCGGGCGCGAGGCTGTTACGGCATCCTGTTCGCACAGACCGGGCCCTTTGAGGGCGAATTCGCCCCAGGAGGACTGAAACACGGCTTCCGGCAATGGGTACGTGATGCGGCCGCAGCACGACCGTGAGCTGTGACAGGTGCGCGCTGATGCCGCTAGCCCTCTTCGGGCGATGCGGCGATCTGCTTCATCAATTCGATCACGCCCGCTGTCAAGGGTGAAACCGGACGCGCCGCATGGGTGGCGATCGCCACGGTGCTCACCAGTTCCGGTGTGATGATCTGGCGCAAGATGTATTGGCCTCCAAGCTCGTCGCTTCGAAACACGCTCAAAGGAAAGACGCCATAACCGAAGC
>JANOCN010000503.1:0-2782 GCA_031412185.1 Betaproteobacteria bacterium
TGCCATCGCTGTTGGCCGGTCTGGCGACATTGGTGTTGACCTGGGACATCGGGCGACGTCTGTGGAGCCCGCGCGTGGGTTTGCTGGCGGCCATCGCGCTGCTGGCGACCTTCCAGTTTGCCTACCAGGTCAAACGCGCTCAGATCGATCCGCTGATCATGGCCTTGATCACCCTCGCGAACTGGGGTCTGTTGTTGCACTTGCTGCGTGGCCCCCACTGGCGTGCGTACTGGCTGGGTTGTTTTGCGGCCGGGCTGGGCGTCATCACCAAAGGGGTCGGCGTGCTGGCGCTGCTGATGCTGGTTCCGTATGCGTTCGCGCGCTGGCAGCGCTGGGACGGGGTGCTGCATACGAATGGCTCGGCGCTGCGCTGGGCCGGTGGGGTATTAGCATTTTTCGGTGCCATAGCGCTGTGGTTTGTGCCCATGTTGCTGGTGGCGCAGTCGCGTGGAACGCCTGAATACGACACCTACGTCAACGACATCCTGCTGCGCCAGACCGCCAAGCGTTACGGTGGGTCGGTGGGTGGGCATGCACAACCCGTGTGGTATTTTCTTCCGGTATTGTTGTTTCACTTTTTCCCGCTGTCGTTGGCCTATTGGAGTGCCGCACGGGATTGGTGGCGTGCTTTGGCGCAGCGCGATGCGAGGGTGCTGTTGCTGCTGGGCTGGTGCACCTTGTTAGTGCTGTTTTTCAGCCTTGCAGGTGGCAAACGCGAGGTCTACCTGATGCCGGTGCTGCCGCTGCTGGCGCTCGTGTTGGCACCTACGCTGGATCGTATCGTCGGGTCGCGCTGGTTGCACTGGACATCGTTTGCCCTGAGCTGCACAGCCGGTATCGGTTTGCTGGGCATCGGAACCTGGGCTTTGCAAGGCCAATGGGCCAGCATGAACACCATGGTGGCGGAGCGCGAGCTTGCCGACGGAGGGCGTGGGTTGTGGCACTTGCTGATTGCCATGGGTGCCGTGTTCGCCGCCTGCGCACTGGTGTTCCGCCCACGGCGCGGCTTGCTTGCGCTGTTGGCCGGGAGTGCCGGGTTCTGGATACTTTGGGGCGTATGGGCGTCACCCCTGCTCAACGACGCCAGTTCCGCAGCCGGTGTGATGCGCCGTGCCGGCCAGATTGCCGGGCCGCAGGCACAAATCGGGCTGGTGGCGTGGAAAGAACAAAACTTGCTGATGGCGGACCGCCCGGTCAAGGACTTTGGTTTCAAGAAACCGTGGGAGAAGCAGTTTGCGGAGGCAGTGCGCTGGCAGGCGCAAGAGCCGACCGGGCGTTGGATTTTTGCGCTGGGGCTGGCAGTCACCCCGTGTGTGGACACCGCCAAAGCCAGTACCGTGGGTTACGCCAACCGCCGCCAGTGGCTGATGTTCCGTGCCGACGCGGTGGTGCCTGGTTGTGTGCCCAATCCGCCACCTGGGAGCGAGCGGTGGGACAGCTCGGAAGAAGCTGGTGGGTGAGCACCCCGCCTGTCTGCGGCCTTGCGCTTGTCTGCCAAGCCTGATCGTGGCGCTTGGCATGGCTCTGGTGTCGGCCACAGTACTGGCCCAGCCATTGGCCCAGCGGTTGGCCCAGACATTGGCCCCGGCTACACCAGAGCCAGCCGCCTCCAGCCCTGTCAGGGATGCAGCGCTTGCCCGTAACTGGGTGGCAGTTCCGCCCTTGGCGGGGCGGCTGACTGCCTCTGACTTGGGCCTGGTGATAAACACCGCCGACCCATACTCGGTAGCGGTAGGTGGGTACTACCAGCAGCGGCGCGGTATTCCCGAGCGCAATGTGTTGCGCATCGAGCTGCCCGTGCGCAGCACCCTCAGCGCAGCAGAATTCGAGACTTTTGCGTCGCGCGTGCGTGCCCATATGAGCGCCCAGGTGCAAGGCCTGGCGTTGGCCTGGACGCAGCCGTTCGCGGCGGAGTGCAATGGCATCACGGCTGCGCTGGGTTTCGGTTTCCAGCCGGAGTTGTGCAAGCAGACCTGTGCAGCCAGCAGGCCGTCGGCGTATTTCAACAACCCGACCCAGCGCCCTTTTTCCGACCTGGGCTTTCGGCCAGCCATGCTGCTCGCAATGCGCGATATCGCCGCAGCCAAGGCCTTGATAGATCGCGGCATCGCGTCAGACCATTCGCTTGCCCGGCCAACCGCAGCGCCTGCCAACGCGGTATTCGTGAGCACCAACGACAGGGCCCGTAACGTGCGGTCGGTGTTGTTTCCGCCAGAAGGGCCGGTTGGTGCAAGCGGAGCGCAGATCCAGTTGCGCGATGTCGGGGACACCAGAGCATTGCAGAATGTATTTCTGTACCAAACCGGTCTGGCACGCGTCGAACCTATCGACCGGCAGCAGTGGTTGCCCGGCGCGCTGGCCGATCACCTGACATCCACCGGTGGCCAGCTACTGGGCGATGGGGGCCAGATGAGTGTGCTCGAATGGCTCGAATCCGGTGCTACGGCCAGTTACGGCACGGTCAGCGAACCATGCAACCACCTGCAGAAGTTCCCGCATCCGCAGGTCCTGCTGGGGAACTACCTGCAGGGAGCGACCGCCCTAGAAGCCTATTGGCGCAGCGTAGCCTGGCCAGCACAGGGTGTGCTGGTGGGCGAGCCGCTGGCGGCACCGTTTGCACGCTGAGTGGCGCACAGTCGGCAGCCACCGGTGGCAGTCTATCAACCGCAGTGTCGGCACTCCAAAGTTGCCGTCCAACACAGGGGTATTGCGTGGAGTTGACAGGCGTCTGGCGCTATCGCCTCGGGCTATTGCTGGTGACCACCTCGGCGGTGGCGTGGAG
>JANOCN010000504.1:0-4029 GCA_031412185.1 Betaproteobacteria bacterium
CTCATGTCACCCGTGCTGGCTTAGAGCCAGCAATTCCTTCTCTACTTCGCTCCGCCACCCGCCCCAACGTCCACGGCAGCGAGCGTGGTGGGTGTGCCCGGGCCTGAATACCGAGCGCTCCACATCCTCGCAGATCAGGTCGGCGTGGCGCTCGGCGCAGTGAGGTAGAGAAAGGAGGCCGCGAGGCCGGGATGACACGAACGGCGCCGAGTGCCACGTCGGCCTGATCCCGTACAAACAACGCTTCTTCACTGGGATCCGGACGTTTGATTCGGTTTGCCATGCTAGTCCAGCAACCCGCTATTGGCCGCCACCTGTGCCAGCCAACCCGGCTCGCGTGCCAGTGCGATGGCGGTCTCCAGCGTACGCGACGGGCGGTCGCTGGCCTGGACCATGAAACCCACCGGCGTCAGTACCTGGGGCTGCGTCAGCGGCAACGCTTCCAACTCGCGGTAGCCACGCACCGCGCCCACCAGGGCACCCGGCAGTACGCTGCAGACCTCGCCTGCCACCACGCTGAGCGCCAGCGTGAGGATCGAGTTGGTCTGGATCACCGGTTTGACCGTCACTCCGGCTGCTGCAAACGCGGCGTCCACCAGCGTGCGGTTGTGCATGTCTGGCGTGAGCAGGCACATCGGCTGCGTCGCCGCATCGGCCCAGGTGATTGGGGGCCCGAAACGCAGTTGTGCAGACCCGGCCGACGCAGAGCGGCGCAACAAAAAGTAGTGCTCGGTGTATTGCGGCAGGGTTGCCAGGCGAATGCCGCGCTGGCCCAGCCGGTCGGTGTAGCCCAGGCCCAGGTCCAGCGACAGGCACTCCAGGCCAGTCTCGATCTCGGGCGAACTCAGCGACAACACTACCGGTGCAATACCCGGATAACGCGCCTGCAAAAGTGCTGCGAACCGTGCAGCAATCGGCACCGCCGTGGGCACGACGCCAATCGTCAGGGCACCTTTCGGGTTAGCCGCGCCGCTGTCGAGGTCTTGGCGCAGCATTTCACGCTCGTGCAGCATCGCCCGGGCGCTGGCCAGCACCCGCTGGCCTTCCGGCGTAAAGCCCACAAAGGTCCGCCCACGCGTAACGATGGCCGTGCCGAACTCCTCTTCCATCGCGCGCAAGGCATTGGATAGCGCCGGTTGCGTGATGTGGCAAGCCTGCGCCGCACGCCCAAAATGCTTGTGCTCTTCCAGAGCCACCAGGTATTTGAGCGAGCCGAGGAGGTTCATGTTTCCTTCGATATCTTGATCGATGGGAACTTGGACGTGAAATCCTTGTTCTTGGCGGCAATCGCCAGCGCAACCTGGCGCGCTACAGCCTTGTAGATGCCCGCCACATCGCCGTCCGGGTCGGCCACCACGGTCGGGCGGCCGCTGTCGGCCTGAAGGCGTATCTGCATATCCAGCGGCAGGGCACCGAGGTAGTCCATGCCGTATTCCACCGCCATGTTCTTGCCACCGTCGGCACCGAAGATGTGTTCCACGTGGCCGCAGTTGCTGCACACGTGCACCGCCATGTTTTCCACTATGCCCAGGATCGGCACGCCGACTTTCTGAAACATCTTGATGCCCTTCTTGGCGTCGAGCAATGCTATGTCCTGCGGTGTCGTCACGATGACGGCACCGGTCATCGGCACCCGCTGGCTCAGGGTCAACTGGATGTCGCCGGTGCCAGGTGGCAGATCCACAATCAGGTAGTCCAGATCGCGCCAGTTGGTCTGGCGCAGCAACTGCTCGAGCGCCTGGGTGGCCATCGGGCCGCGCCAGATCATGGCTTCGTCCTGCGCCACCAGGAAACCAATCGACATCACCTGTACGCCATAGTTCTCCAGCGGCTCCATGGTCTTGCCGTCTTCGCTCTCGGGTTTGCCGCTGATGCCCATCATCATCGGCACACTCGGGCCGTAGATGTCGGCATCCAGCAGCCCCACACTCGCACCTTCGGCCGCCAGCGCCAGCGCCAGGTTGACGGCAGTGGTGCTCTTGCCCACACCGCCTTTGCCCGATGCCACCGCCACTACGTTCTTGATGTTGGGCATCAACTGCACGCCGCGTTGCACCGAGTGCGGAACGATTTTGCTGTCTATGTTGACCGACACGTTGTCGACACCTGCCACCGTCTTTACTGCTGCGACGAGCGCTTTGCGAAAACCCGCAATTTGGCTTTTGGCCGGGTAACCGAGCTCCACGTCAAAAGCCACATCGGCATCGGTGATGCTCATGTTCTTGATGGCGCGCGACGACACAAAATCGCGTCCGGTGTTGGGGTCGATGACGGCCTTGAGCGCGTCCATCACTTGCTGTTCTGACACTGCCATTTGTTGCTCCTGGAGGCCTGTAGTCTAGCGAAGCGTCATTCGGCTTGTTTCACCAGGCAGGAGTACACCCGTCCATAATGACCCGATGACGGGCGCAGAGGAGACACTGCCGAGAACCGGTTTGTTGCTGACCGGTGGCGGTGCGCGTGCTGCCTACCAGGTCGGGGTGCTGGAGGCGATTGCCGATATCCGGGTGTCCTGCGCGCTGCATGGTGCAGCCAATCCGTTTCCCATCATCACGGGTACCTCGGCCGGTGCCATCAACGCGTCGGCTCTGGCCTGCGGTGCGGATGACTTCGACACCACCGTGCGCCAGATGGTGGACGTGTGGAAGAATTTTCATGCGCACCAGGTCTACCGCTCGGACTCCCTGGGCATCCTGCGCACCGGTGCAACCTGGCTGACGCTGCTGTCGCTGGGCTGGTTGCTGGCGCGCTGGCGCAGGCTGAAACCCCGTTCGCTGCTGGACAACACGCCGCTGCTGGAGTTGCTGCAAACCATGGTGCCACTGGAGCGGCTGCCGGGTCTGATCGAGCAGGGGCTGGTGCAGGCGCTGGCGGTCACTGCGTCGAGTTACAGCACCGGCGAACACGTGACCTTTTTCCAGGGCGCGGTGGAACTCACCCCCTGGGTGCGGTCCCAGCGCTTCGCGGTGCGGGACCGAATTACCCACCAGCACCTGTTGGCCTCGTCAGCGATACCGTTTGTTTTTCCGGCCACGGCACTACAGGTGGATGGCCGCGTGGAATACTTTGGCGATGGCTCGATGCGCCAGTCGGCGCCTGTGGCTGCGGCTATTCACCTGGGTGCCGAACGTATCCTGGTGGTCGGTGCCGGGCGTATGCACGAGCCCAAGATAGACGGGCGGACTGCGCCGCCCAACACCTACCCTTCGCTGGCACAGATTGCCGGGCACACGCTGTCCAACATTTTTCTGGATGCGCTGGCAGTGGACGTAGAGCGCGTGCGGCGCATCAACCACACCATCGGCCTGGTACCCGCAGAGGCGCGCCAGGGCAGCGGCCTGCGCCCGATAGACCTGTTGCTGATTGCGCCCTCGCAGCGCCTGGACGCCATCGCCGCGCGGCATGTGCGCGACTTGCCGGCGCCCGTACGTGGCCTGCTCGGTGGGGTCGGTGTGTCGTCCGACAAGGCCGACGTGAAAGGCGCGGTGCTGGCCAGTTACCTGCTGTTCGAGCCCGGCTACACGCGCGAGTTGATGGCGCTGGGGCAGGCGGACGCGATACGCCAACGCGCAGCCATTTGCACCTTCTTTGGCTGGGACGACCCGTGTGCGCCGCCTCTGGAAGCCGCAAGCGGTTTTGGCGCAAGGCCGCAGGTTGAACGCAGGCGCGATCCGCTGCGCGTGCGCTGACCCGCAACGTTGCTGCAGTTGTTGCAGTTGCGCGCGTACATTTGTACAAGCCGAGGACGTCGGGGCGGGTGGCTGCGCTCATGTCACCCGTGGCGTCCTGTCGCCGCCAACTCCTACTCTACTTCGCCCCGCCACCCGCCCCAACGTCCACGGCAGCGAGCATGGTTGATGTGCCGGGGCCTGAATACCGAGCGCTCCACATCCTCGCAGATCAGGTCGGCGTGGCGCTCGGCGCAGTGAGGTAGAGAAAGGAGTCCGCGAGGCCGGGATGACACGAACGAAGCTGAGTGCCACGTCGGCATGATCCTGTACAGGCGCTGGTGTACTTGCAGCCCCAAGT
>JANOCN010000505.1:0-1788 GCA_031412185.1 Betaproteobacteria bacterium
CCGGCGACGGGCCGTCGGCGATGTCGGTGTAAGCCACCTGGATGTCGGTTGGAAGCAGCAATGCCGCAGCTTTGCCTAGTGAGGCTTCGGCTACCGCATCGGCCAGGGTCTGGCGCGCTGCGTCGGCACTGGTTGGCACAAAAGTCGCGATACCGCACGCGCGCAAAACGGTGGCGGCCGGGAAAGCCTTGAGGTCGGGGCCCAACAGGTTGCTGCCGCCGCGCGCCAACGGCGCATCGCCACTGATCACCAGCACCGGCATGCTGGTGCGGCTGGAAGAGAGGCTGCCGTGCATGGCGTTGGCCATTGCCGGGCCGCGCCCGATCAGGGCCACACCCAGCTTGCCGGAAGCAGAGGCATAACCGGTCGCCATCATCACCGCACTGGTTTCGTGGCGCGCGCCAATAAAGCGCACGCCGATAGCGTCCAGGGTGGCGACAAACTGGCAGATGTCATCGCTCATGAGGCCGAACACGGAGTCCACACCGAGGCCTTTGATATCTTCGGCGAGGATCTGGTAGACCGGAATAGTGCGCATCGCTGTGTCTTTCATGAAAATGCTGCTTACCCGGATGGGCGCTGACATTTATACTTACGCTCAAGCTTTTATATATTTTAAAAGCATTCCCAGTACTTTAGTGTTCGCCTTAGCCGGGCGAACCAAGACACAAAGACCCACATGAGCGATGAACAGACCAGTGCGCGCGTACAGATTCAGTACACCATGGCCGTGTATTGCAATTCAGTCGACGGTGGTGACGTTGATTCTGTGGTTGCGTGTTTTTCGGAAGCAGCCAGTCTGGAGCTCTCCAGCGGGCTGGTGGTCAAAGGTCGTGCGGCGATCAAGGCGTTCTACGAGCCTGTGATCGGCCCTGAGCGCAAAGACCGCTTGCCCGGCGAAGCGATACCGCTGTTGCGCCACAACCTGACCACGTCGCGGGTAGAGTTCGACTCAGCCCACGCTGCGCAGGGCTGGACCTACTTCATGTCGCTGACCCGGCACGGTCTGGACCATGCCGGCCGCTACCTCGACCGCTTCAGCCGGCATGGCGAGCGCTGGCTGATAGACGAACGCCGCATCGTCGTCGAGTGGTACGCCAGCCCCTCCTGGTACGAACAGGTTCGGCTTAAGGCCAACCCGGGAAGCAGCCGATGAAAGGCGCTGTACCTGACCATGTGCCGCCCGGCCTGGTGGTCGACTTCGACCGCTTCCAGGCCCCCGAACTGCAACGCTGCCCGCACCAGGCCGTGGCCGGGCTTTTCGGCCGCGGCCCCGACATATTCTTCACCCCACAGGATCGTGGCCACTGGGTCGTAACCAGGGCCGAAGATGCGCGCGACATGCTGCGCCAACCGGAGAAATTTTCGAGCGACCCGCGCTACAACGTCGCGAATGCACGCAAACCGCGCACGCTGCCGAACCAGTCCGACCCACCGGAACACACCGACCTGCGGCGTATCGTCAACGGCTACTTTTCGCCCGCTGGGGTGCAGAAGATGGAGGCTGAAGTGCGCCAGTTGGCGCAGGACCTGATCGCACAGGTTCTTGGGCGGGGGCGCTGTGAATTTGTGACCGAGATAGCGCAGCGGTTTCCGGTCGAGTTATTCCTGCGTATGGCGGGTGCGCCGATGACCGACCGCGAACTGCTGATTGCCATGGCCGACCGCTTCACGCGGGCACCGGAGGTGGCAGAACGTTTGGCAGCCCTGGAGGATCTGGCAGGTTATCTGCGCGGGCTTATTGCCGAGCGTGAACAAAAACCGGGTAACGACCTGATCAGCCTGGTG
>JANOCN010000506.1:0-7894 GCA_031412185.1 Betaproteobacteria bacterium
CCGAATGGCCCTGATGGGTCTGTTACTGGTCTCTGTGGTGGGATGTGCAACCGGGCCGCAGGCCAACGCGCGCGATCCGCTCGAGCCTTTCAACCGCGGCGTCTATGCTTTCAACGATGCAGCCGACCGGGCGGTCTTCAAACCCGCCGCAACGCTCTACCGGGACCTGACACCGGTTCTGGTGCGCGCCGGTGTGACCAATTTTTTCGGCAATCTGGAAGACCGCCCGGTCGGCGGCATCATTGAACGCATACACGCCCCGGTTGAAAGGCTCCAGCGGATCGCGCGCGTTGGCCTGTGGCCCGGTCGCACAACCCGCCATAGACGCCAGTAACAGACCCATCAGGGCCATTCGGCGCACGCCTTGCTCTGCCAGAACCAGACCACAAACCATGTTCATTTTTTATCCTTGCTACCCTGGGTCGTACCACCATCGGCGGCCTTGCTGTAGAGAAACTGGCTGATCAGATTCTCCAACACAACTGCTGACTGGGTACTCGAAATGGTATCACCAGCGACCAGGGTTTTGCTGTCGGCCCCTGGGTCCAGGCCCAGGTACTGCTCGCCGAGCAATCCGCTGGTCAGTATCTTGAGCGAGCTGTCTTTGGGGAAAAGGTACCGACTCTCCATTGCCAGCGTGACCTTTGCCTGGAACGATTTGTCGTCAAATGTAATCGCCTCGACCCGGCCCACTAGCACGCCTGCGCTGCGTACCGCAGCCTTTGGCTTGAGCCCACCTACATTGTCAAATTTCGCATCTACGCGGTAGATCTGCTGAAAATTCAGGCTCAACAGATTGGCTGCCTGCAGCGCCAGAAACAGCACCGCGGCAACACCCAGCAACACAAATACACCAACCCAGATATCGGTTTTAGAACGCTGCATTTGCTTCTCCTACAAGCTGAACATCATGGCGGTCAGGATGAAGTCCAGACCCAGTACCGAAAGCGAAGCGACGACCACAGTGCGGGTAGTTGCACGCGCAACGCCCTCGGGCGAGGCCTGCGCTTCGAAGCCCTGCAGGAGCGCCACAAACGTCACCGCGAAGCCGAACACGACACTCTTGACCATGCCGTTGCCCACGTCCCGCCAGACATCCACGCCCCCTTGAATCTGGCTCCAGAACGAGCCCGCGTCGACACCGATCATCAGAACACCGACGACCCAGCCCCCAATAATGCCCATGGCACTGAACACGGCGGCGAGCAGAGGCATGACCACTACGCCGGCCCAGAAGCGCGGTGCCAGAATGCGCCGCACCGGATCGACCGCCATCATCTCCATGACACTGATTTGTTCGCCCGCCTTCATCAAGCCGATTTCTGCCGTGAGCGACGTCCCCGCGCGCCCGGCAAACAGCAGCGCTGTGACCACAGGGCCGAGTTCGCGCACGAGGCTCAGCGTGACCAGCAGCCCCAGCGCCTCGGCGGAACCGTAGCGCTGCAGTGTGTAGTAGCCCTGCAGGCCAAACACAAATCCGACAAACAGTCCGGACACCGCAATGATCGCCAGTGAGTAATTGCCAAGAAAATGGATCTGGTCGCGTACCAGCCCAAAACGCCGGAAAGTGGGTCCAGCCAATGCCACCAGGCGCACGAACAGGCGTGCGCCATGACCGAGGTTGGCCAAAGCGCCTCGCACCGCAAACCCCACGTCACCGGGACGGTACCAACTCACTGGAGACGTCCTTGCTGCGCCGGTGGCGTAAGCGCGGCCGGTGCCGGGCCAAAATCCTGATCGACGGTGGGACCGGGGTAATCAAACTGCACCGGGCCGTCGGGCAGCGCATGCACAAACTGCGACACCAGAGGATCGGCGCTTTCGCGCACTTCCTGCGGGGTGCCCTGGGCAGCAATCTTCCCGTTGGCCAGGATGATCACATAGTCGGCGATGGCAAACGTCTGCTCCAGTTCGTGCGAAACGAACAGGCTGGTCAGGCCCATCGCGTCATTCAGATGGCGGATCAGCCGGGCGGACGTTCCCAATGAGATTGGGTCAAGCCCGGAAAACGGTTCGTCATACATCACCAGTTCCGGATCCAACGCAATCGCACGCGCCAATGCAACCCGCCGGGCCATGCCGCCAGAAATCTCTGATGGCATCAGATGGCGGGCACCCCGCAAGCCAACGGCGTTGAGTTTCATCAGCACGATATCGCGGATCAGTGTTTCAGGAAGTCCGCTGTGTTCACGCAGAGGGAAGGCCACGTTCTCGAACACAGTCAAGTCGGCAAAAAGCGCTCCGAACTGGAACATCATGCCCATACGCCGGCGCGCGGCATACAGTTGGGTAGGCTCCAGCGTGCCTACATCCTGAAAATCGTCGCCTCCGTACAAGCGGACTTCCCCCCGCTGCGCCCGCTGTTGCCCACCAATCAAGCGCAGCACCGTGGTCTTTCCGCCACCCGACGCGCCCATCAAGGCGCTGACTTTGCCACGTGGCACCACAAGCGAGAGCTTGTCGAGCACAACCCGTTCCCCGTAGCCGAAAGTGACGTCGCGTAGTTCTACCAGTGGTGGGGGTGATGTCAGGGACATGAAAAGGATAACCGGTACTTCCGGCCTGCGCATGATACGGGATTGCACGAGCGACCAACGTAGGCAAACCCGCCGCGTGCAACCCGGTACTTACCTCGGCAAGTCGCTCGATCCCATCAGGAAATGGTCAATGGCGCGTGCCGCCTGGCGCCCTTCGCGGATTGCCCAGACCACCAGGCTTTGCCCGCGCCGGATGTCCCCGCCAGCGAACACCCTGGGCACATTGGTCTGGTAACCCCCCACGATCTCGGTATGGGCGCGGGTGTTGCCACGTGCGTCCCGGTCTACCCCAAAGGCTTCCAGAACGCTCGCCACCGGCGACACAAAACCCATTGCCAGCAGCACCAACTCGGCTTTCAGGGTCTGCTCGGAGCCGGGGATCTCCACCAGCTTGCCATCCTTGAACTCCACCCGCATGGTCTTGAGCCCGGTCAACTTACCCGCTTCACCGACGAACTCCTTGGTGGAGATGGCGAATTCTCGTTCACACCCCTCCTCGTGGCTGGAACTGGTGCGCAGCTTGATCGGCCAATTGGGCCAAGTCAGCGGACGGTTTTCGTGCAACGGCGGCTCCGGCATCACCTCAAACTGCGTCACACTGGCAGCGCCGTGGCGGTTGCTGGTGCCGACACAGTCGCTGCCGGTATCGCCACCACCTATCACGATCACGTGTTTGCCATCGGCGCGCAACTGGTTCGGCACCGTGTCTCCGGCGTTGACCTTGTTCTGCTGCGGCAGGAACTCCATCGCAAAGTGCACCCCGTCCAGGTCACGACCAGGAACCGGAAGGTCGCGCGATTGTTCGGCTCCCCCGGCCAGCAACACTGCGTCAAAGTCCTTCAGCAACTGCCCAGAGCTGATGGTCTCGTTGGCCCAGTTGGCGACCTTCGAGCCCGCGGGCAGCGCACCCACCAGCACACCGGGACGGAACTGCACGCCTTCGGCGCGCATCTGCAGCACACGCCGGTCAATGTGGGACTTCTCCATCTTGAAGTCCGGAATGCCGTAGCGCAGCAGACCCCCGATACGGTCATTCTTCTCGAACACGGTCACGTCGTGGCCAACGCGCGCGAGCTGTTGCGCAGCAGCCAGCCCGGCCGGCCCGGAACCTACCACCGCCACCGACTTGCCGGTGCGGTGCCTGGCAATTTGTGGCTGCACCCAGTCGTTCGCCCAGGCATGGTCGATGATGGCGTGTTCTATCGACTTGATGCCTACCGCATCGTCGTTGACGTTCAAGGTACAAGCCGCCTCACAAGGTGCGGGGCAGATACGGCCGGTGAATTCGGGAAAGTTGTTGGTGCTGTGCAGCACCGTGATGGCGTTTTTCCAGTCGCCCTGGTACACCAGTTCGTTGAAGTCGGGGATGATGTTATTGACCGGGCAACCACTGTTGCAGAACGGTGTGCCGCAGTCCATGCAGCGTGCACTCTGCACTTTGGCTTGCGCATCGTCCAGCGCAATGACAAATTCCTTGTAGTTTTTGAGTCGCTCAGTGACCGGCCGGTAACCCTCTTCCAGCCGCTCAAATTCCATGAAGCCCGTGATTTTTCCCATATCTCAATCCTGAATTGCTGGTGCTGCCGACCTACTTGGCCGACACGGTTTCCGGTCTGCCCGCCACCCGGCTTCGGCCGGGCGTACCGGACACCGGAGCGGACGCAGCGGCGCTGCTTACTGCGGCTTTGCGCGCCGCCATTTCACCCAGTGCCCGCTTGTATTCGATCGGAAACACCTTGACGAAACGCCCACGTGCAACGTCCCAGTTATCCAGCAATTCCCGCGCCCGTTTGCTGCCAGTCCAGCGGTTATGGTCCGCCAGAAGTTTTTTGAGCTGCGCGTCGTCGGTCTGGCCGCCATGCCACAGGCCCGGGTCCATCATGGCCCGTTGCTCGCTTGCGGCCAGCACGTTCTCCAGCGAGACCATGGCAGTGTTGCAGCGCCGGGAGAACTGGCCGTCTTCGTCGTAGACATAGGCAATCCCACCGCTCATGCCCGCAGCGAAGTTTCGCCCGGTCAAACCCAGCACCGCCACGGTTCCACCGGTCATGTATTCGCAGCCATGGTCACCCGTGCCCTCGACAACAGCGGTAGCACCCGACAGGCGCACGGCAAAACGTTCGCCCGCGACGCCGCTGAAGAATGCCTCGCCGGTTGTGGCACCGTACAGTGCGGTGTTGCCGATGATGGTGTTCTGGGTGGAAAGACCTCGAAAATCAATACTCGGGCGCACCACCACACGGCCCCCGCTCAAGCCTTTTCCGGTGTAATCGTTGGCATCACCAATCAGGTACAGCGTTATGCCGTTGGCCAGGAAAGCGCCAAACGACTGGCCACCGGTACCTTCGAGCTGAATCCGGATGGTGTCGTCGGGCAGACCTTCGGGTCGCGCCTTGGTCAGGGCACCGGACAACATGGCACCGACAGAGCGGTTCACGTTGCGCGCCACTTCCATAAACTTGACTTTTTCACCCCGTTCAATGGCCGGTCGGGATTTTTCGATGAGTACCTTGTCCAGCGACCGCTCCAGTCCGTGGTCCTGCGCCATCACGTGAAAGCGCGCTACGTCAGCAGGCACCTGAGGCTGTGCAAAAAGGCGCTTGAAGTCCAGGCCACCGGCTTTCCAGTGTTCGATGCCACGCGCTGTGTCGAGCAGGTCGGCACGGCCAATCATGTCGTCGAATTTGCGGATGCCCAGTTGCGCCATGATCTGACGCACCTCCTCGGCCACAAAGAAGAAATAGTTGACCACGTGTTCCGGCTTGCCGGAAAATTTCTTGCGCAGCACCGGGTCTTGCGTGGCCACCCCCACCGGACAGGTGTTGAGGTGGCACTTGCGCATCATGATGCAACCCTCGACCACCAGTGGGGCGGTCGCAAAACCGAACTCGTCGGCACCCAGCAAAGCGCCGACTGCCACATCGCGGCCGGTCTTCATCTGGCCATCTGCCTGCACACGGATGCGACCGCGCAGGCGGTTCAGCACCAGGGTTTGCTGGGTCTCGGCAAGGCCGATCTCCCATGGGCTGCCGGCATGTTTGATCGACGACCAGGGCGACGCTCCGGTGCCCCCGTCGTGTCCGGCAATCACCACATGGTCACTCTTGCATTTGGCGACACCGGCAGCAATGGTGCCCACGCCAATCTCGCTGACCAGTTTGACACTGATGCTGGCGTGCGGTGCCACGTTCTTCAGATCGTGGATCAACTGGGCCAGGTCTTCAATCGAATAGATGTCGTGGTGCGGAGGCGGCGAGATCAGCCCGACGCCCGGCACCGAAAAACGCAAACGGCCGATGTACTCCGACACTTTGCCGCCCGGTAACTGGCCGCCCTCGCCCGGCTTGGCACCCTGCGCCATCTTGATCTGGATCTGGTCGGCGCTGTTGAGGTACTCGGCGGTGACGCCGAAGCGACCCGACGCGACCTGCTTGATACGCGAGCGCAGCGAGTCCCCCGCGTTGAGTGGAGTGTCCACCACCACCGCGTCATGGCCCATGATGTCACCCATGGTCTGGCCCTGCGTTATCGGTATGCCTTTGAGTTCCTGACGGTAGCGCGCCGGGTCCTCCCCGCCTTCGCCGGTATTGCTCTTGCCACCAATGCGGTTCATCGCCACGGCCAGGGTTGCGTGGGCTTCGGTCGAAATGGAGCCCAGCGACATGGCACCGGTTGCGAAGCGTTTGACTATTTCGCTGGCGGGCTCGACCTCATCGACCGCAATCGCCCTGGCCGGGTCGATCCTGAATTCAAACAGGCCTCGCAGGGTCATGTGGCGGCGCGACTGGTCGTTGACCAGCTGCGCGTACTCCTTGTAGGTATTCCAGTTGTTGGCACGTGTGCTGTGTTGCAGCTTGGCGATCACGTCGGGGGTCCACATATGCTCCTCGCCCCGTACCCGCCAGGCATATTCGCCGCCGGCATCCAGCATGTTTTCCAGGACCGGGTCGTCGCCGAACGCTGCCTTGTGCATACGCAGCGCTTCACGGGCAATGTCGAACACACCAATACCTTCGACCCGACTCGGGGTACCGGTGAAGTATTTGGCGATGGTTTCGCTGTTGAGGCCGATCGCCTCAAATAGTTGGGCACCGCAATAACTCATGTAGGTCGATACACCCATCTTGGACATGATCTTGGACAGCCCCTTGCCGACTGCCTTGATGTAGTTGGCCATCGCTTTGTCCGCACCCAGGTCTGCGCTCAGGTGCTGATGGATACTGGCCAGGCTTTCCAGTGCCAGGTACGGATGCACGGCTTCGGCACCGTAGCCGGCCAGGGCGGCAAAGTGGTGCACTTCACGCGCGCTGCCGGTTTCGACCACCAGCCCGGCAGTGGTGCGCAGGCCCTCGCGTACCAGGTGCTGGTGCACGGCACTCAGCGCCAGCAGTGCGGGGATAGCGAATTGGGTGGCACTGATCGAACGGTCGCTGATGATCAGAATGTTTTTTCCGCTGCGGATGGCGTCGACCGCCTCGGCGCACAGCGAGGCAAGCTTGGCTTCGACGCCTTCGTGGCCCCAGTCAAGCGGGTACGTGATGGCCAGCGTGTAGCTGCGAAACTTGCCCTGGGTATGGCGCTCGATGTCATGCAGCTTGGCCATGTCGGAAAAATCGAGGATCGGCTGCGACACCTCCAGGCGCATCGGCGGATTGACCTGGTTGATGTCCAGCAAATTGGGTTTGGGGCCGACAAACGACACCAGCGACATCACGATAGCCTCCCGGATCGGATCGATGGGCGGGTTCGTAACCTGCGCGAACAGCTGTTTGAAGTAGCTGTAGAGCGGCTTGTTTTTGTCCGACAACACAGCCAGCGGGCTGTCGTTGCCCATCGAGCCAATGCCTTCCTCGCCAGCCTGGGCCATCGGGCTCATCAGGAACTTGATGTCTTCCTGGGTGTAGCCAAACGCCTGCTGGCGGTCCAGCAAGGACGCCCGGGGCTCGACGGCACCGGCCTGGGTGGCTGCGGGCTGCGGCACCGCGCTTGCAGATCCCGTACCAGCCACCCGCCGCGATTTTTCAGGGGCCTTCACGTCATCGAGCTTGATGCGCAGGTTCTCGATCCACTGCTTGTAAGGCTTGCCGTTGGCGAGGTTGGACTTGAGCTCCTCGTCGTCGATCATGCGGCCTTGCTCCAGATCGATCAGGAACATCTTGCCGGGTTGCAGTCGCCACTTGCGCACGATCTTGTTCTCCGGCACCGGCAACACGCCGGACTCCGAGGCCATGATCACCAGATCATCGTCGGTGATGCAGTAACGCGATGGACGCAGTCCGTTGCGGTCCAGCGTGGCACCGATCTGGCGGCCGTCGGTAAAAACAATCGACGCCGGGCCGTCCCACGGTTCCAGCATG
>JANOCN010000507.1:0-3851 GCA_031412185.1 Betaproteobacteria bacterium
GCGAAAAACTCCGTATAGCATCGTCACATCCTTAAAACCGCATCAAATACACGGCTGATAGCTGGTTGGCCTTGTAGCTGCGTGGAGAAGTCACGAAGCTGGGCCGCAGGCCCGGTGTCGAGCGCACAAAACGCCACGAAAAGTCGAGCGAGTCGCGCGGCCCCAGCGCCAGGTTATAGCCCAGCGTGGTGAGTACCGTGCTGCCATCGAAGCGGTAGCTGAACATCTGCCCGCCGGCGTAGGCGTCATCCTGTGCGAACACCTTGGCGATGGTTACGTTCTCGAGCGAGGCCCGCCCAGTTGATACGATATCGCCACGGCGGTATTCGGCACCCAGGTACAAGGTGGATTTGTCGCTCAACGCGTAATCGATGTTGGTGCGCAGCGCGTTCTCGCTGGCGTCGAACACACTGCTGTTGGCGAAGCGGCGGTTGTGCGACAGGGCTGCAAACAAGTTGATGCGGTCGCTCAGCGGCTGGCGCACCGACAACCCGACCGACACCCGGTAACCGTCGCGCAGACCGGTCTCGTACCCTTCCGCGGTGAACTTGCCGAAGGCACCCAGAGTGGGGTCATTGAAATCGGACGAATCACGGTACTGGTATTCCGCCTCGGCACTGGCTGTGATGCGGCTCAGGCCGTTGTAGCGGCGGAATTTTTCGCCGCCCACCGAGCCTGTGAGAAGCACGCGAGACTGCTCGGACAAGGGCTCGACAATCGTTTTGCTGGCGTTGATGCTATAGAAGTCATCACTCAATTTGTCAGGCCTGGACTTGGCGCGGGTCACGTTGTCGTCGGTCGTGTACGCCCCGTCCACCTGCACGTCCATCGGTTTGCCCCTGCGCGTGGTGGTGGTGCCAAGGAGTTTAGGCAGCCCTTTGGAATCGAACTCCTTGGTCAGCCGTACACGCAGAGCGTGGCCCGATTCGTTCGAGAACGAATGGCTGAGCTGGTATTCCATCGACAGCGTCAGTCCGTCGCGCATCAGGAAGTCACTGCCGATACCCAGCACAATCGAATCGCGCCCAGAGCCCGCAGGCGCCAAGGCAAACCGGGGGCCGCCAGGCTGGTCTGCATACCCTATGAAGGCGCGCCCGCTGCCCTGGAATTCATGCCGGTACTCGGCTCGCAGCCGGGGCACGGCGTATCCGAAATCGGTGGACTGAACCGTTTCCGCCCGCAAACCCAGCGCACCTTGCACCGAGGTGGACGACTGACTGAAGTAGGTCAAGGCAAACGCCCCTGCGCCCGTCTCGCTGCTGGTGCCCAGGCGGTCATGCGAAAAGTCCAGCCGCCCATACGGAGACACCAGCAATGCCTCATCGCGGAACTCATAACCGGCAGTGAGAGAACCAAAGATTTGCTTGCCGCCACGCTGGCCGTAAGCGAAGTCGTTGATCGGTGCGACAAAACGTTTGCTGTCGAAGTCAAGCGAGCCAAAACCCAGCATGGCATCCACAAACGTATTCGGGCTGGGTTGGTAGCTGCCGTAGACCGCCAGCGAATAACCACGCGAGCGGTTCTTCGAGCCATCGGTGCCGATGGTGGTGGAGTCGCGCGCATATCCCAGCCCCATGCCGATCGCCAACTCGTCGCTCAGCCGACGGTCGGCTCCAATGCTGATGCCGTTGGAGCTGAACTCGGAGCCATTCAATCCACCAGCGGCGTCACGGGTGCCAAAACTGGCCACGCCCTCGACCCAATAACTCATGCCGCCGGTGTTGCTCCCAGGTGCATTCAAGCCGACGCCGGACGCCACCCCAGCCAGATTTACCGAGCGCGACTTGACCAGCGAAAACACGCTCTCAGCGAAGGGAAGTGACTTGATCCCCAAGCCGGTAGCCACGGCATCCAGCGCTTCAGCCCCGCCGATTTCGACCGGCGGACGGCCCGCACGCATCGCCGACCCTGGGTCCGCTGGAGGCAGCGAGTTCCTTGCACCAACGCCAGCCAGTTGCGACGTGGTGGTGCCGGGCTCACGGGGCACTGCAGAAGCCGCAGCGGCGAAGCCACTGGTTTGCGCGGCCGGTCTGGCACTTTGCAGCGAAGGCTGTTGCGACGTGTCGCCCGCACTGCGGTGCAAAGATTCCATGCGGCGCTGGAAGTTGGAGATTTGTGCCCGCGAAAAGCGCTGCGCGGTTTCGGCCTGCGCCGCCAGCACAGCCGTCACCACCGCGTCCTGCGTCGGGTCGGGCCGCCCGGTGACCGTGACGGTGACGACGCCCTGCGCCGAGTTACCGGCAGCCCCGGTGCCGACAAACGTAAAGCTGTCTGGCCCGAAGTAGTTGTTGGTGGGCGTGAAGGTAACCCGGGTGCCGCTGGCGACCGCGCTGCCGTGTGCCGGTGTAGCCACGATGCTGACCCCGGTGGGGGCAAAACCTCCAAACAGGCAGGTTGCCAGGTCGAGCGTGGTAGCCGTGTTCAGCGGCACCGACATGGCGCAGGCGAGCGGTGGCGGAATACCGATGGTGAACGGCACCACGCGGCTGCCCGGCCCCGCAGCGTTGTTCGCCGTCAGGGTCGCCGAGAAGCTGCCCGGCGTAGTGGGGGTACCCAAGATCATGCCGGTGGCGGTGTCGATGCTGATACCGGGTGGCAGGCCGGTTGCCCCGTACAGCGTGACCAGCGGGTTGCTGGCAACCACCTGGATCGGTGTGAGTGGTACACCGGCCCCCAGGCTGACAAAGGTCGGGCTTGAAATCACCGGCACGCTGGTGGGCGTAATGGTGAAGCCCAACTGCGCGGGCGCGCTGGTGGCAAATGCGTTGGTAGCGGTCACCTGCGTAGTGAAGACTCCGCTGGATGTAGGCGTGCCGGTGATCTGGCCCGTGGTGGTATTCAGATTCAAGCCCGGCGGCAGCGTGCTGGGCGCGACAACTGCATACGACAAGATGGGCAGAATGCTGGCCACCACCTGGTACGTCGGAAATACCGCGTTGATATTGCTGGCCGGCAGGTTGGCTGCGCTGACCACCGGAGCCGTATTCGGGTTGATACGAATCGTGATGTTCTGTGTGCCTACGCCTACACCGCCTGAATTGGTGGCCCGAAGCACCAGATTGAAGTCCCCGCTGGCCGTGGGGGTACCGGTAATCAGGCCGGTCGAAATGGATACGCCCAGTCCGGCTGGCAGGCCTGCCGCCGAATAGCTGTTGGCATCGATCGGCGGGTTGGTCGCATTGATCTGGGTCGCCGGGAAAAGTTGCCCCACCGTACCAGCAGCTGTGGGCGCTGCGGGCAGAGCAGGCGTTGTTGTTATCACCGGGGCACCCGCTGACACCACCGTGATAGCCAGAGTCTGGGTAACCGCACCAGCCGACGTGTTGGCACCCAGCACCACCGAGAAAGAACCACTCACCGTAGGCGTGCCGGTGATGGTGCCAGTGGTGGCGTTGAAGCTCAGGCCGGCCGGCAGGTTGGCGGCATTGTTGATGGTGTAACTCGCAGCGATGGCGGCAGGAAAGGTCGTGACCTGGTACGTCGCTATGGCCTGGTTCTGGTTGTAGCTGACCGAAGGCAGATTCGTAACCCCGGCAATCGAGAGCGTGATGTCCTTGGACACTGTGCCATTGGTCGAGTTGATCGCCCCAGTGGTGGTTGCCCCCACGGTAACAACAAAGTCGCCGGTGACCGTGGGTGTGCCCGTGATGTCGCCGGTGCTCGAATTGATGGACAAGCCGTTGGGCAGCGTGGTCGAGGTGAAAGTGTTGGCACCAGCGTCGTTGGACGTCACACGGAACAGTGCGCCCGCGCCCGCGGTGTAGGTCTGCCCCTTGAAGCCCTGCGCGGTCAGCACTGCATTGTTGATACCCAGCACGGTGACCGGAATGGTCTGGAAAACGCCAGCAGGT
>JANOCN010000508.1:0-1645 GCA_031412185.1 Betaproteobacteria bacterium
CGCATTGAGCGCCGGTTACCTGGCGGCCTATACCAACTTGTGGGATGACACAGACCACCCAGGGCAGGCGCTTGCAACTGCAATTTTGATGGCAACCCAGCCGAAGGGTCTGGACAAGTTCTGGCAAAGCCTGAACACACCCGTTCGGAAGCTTCAAGGCGGGGGCAAGCTGCCGCTGGGTATCGAAGCTACGCTGGGGCTGGAGCTGGCCGAGAAAGAAAAGGCGGCGGTGCCCGCGATACAGGCTGCTCTGATGGCCGCTGACAAATCCAGCCAGCGCTTGCTTCTGGTCATCGACGAGGCGCAGGTACTCGCCGCTCCCCAACACAAAGCCGTGGCGCATTCACTGCGCGCCGGTCTGGACATCCGCAAGCCTGGCATCAAGGTACTGTTCGCCGGATCATCGGAGGCGGCGTTGCGCGAAATGTTCTCCCGTGCGGCGGCACCTTTCTACAACTGGGCTCCACTGGAACCGTTTCCGCTGCTGGGGGCTGAGTTTGTCGAGGCTATGGTCCAACAGGTGGCCATGGCGGCGAAGAATCCACTGCATATAGACGACGCGCGCAAGGCTTTTGCCGCGTTGAAGGAAACGCCGGAGTTTTTTCGCTGGTACATCGAGCGTTATCTGACTTACCAACAGCAAGGGCCCGGGCAGGCGCTGCAATACACCCTGGAGCGGGTACACGATGACACCGGCTACGCCAGAGTCTGGAAGGAGTTGGGCCGCGCCGACCGTGCCGTGTTGCTGCTCGCCGCGCGCGGGGTGCAAGACTTGTACAGCGCCCCGGCGCTGCGACAGTTGCAGGAACTGCTCGAATCCCCCACGGTAACCGCCAGCATACCCAGAACGTCCATCCGACGCCTCACCGGGTTGAAACTGCAGCTGATGGCGCGGATCGACCACGGCGCCTACCGCTTCGAAGACCCGGAATTCCAGACTTGGGTGGCAGCCCGGCGTACCGTGGCATAACAGGCCACCACGGGGTGTCAAGTTGACGCGCACCACTGCGCGAACGTGCCAGGCCCGACTTCTAGTGCAATGCACACCACGGGTCGCGCACGCTGCCTGCGGCGAGCAGCGCAGCGCGCGCCTCCAGCAGATCACCTTCGGCAATAAACAGTTCCTGCCGGCACAAGACCAGCGAGCAACCTGTGGCCTGAACCAGCAGCCACGCCGCATGGCAGAACTCTGGCGAACGGAAATCTGGCGGCTCGGTCGTGCCGTACTGTGCAGGTAGTTTCAAGGTCGTACACCGGATAGCTATCTATCGGCAGCAACGCGCCAAACCTGAAGGCCCAACCCAAAGCCCGACAGACTCCTGGCCTACACTCACATTTACCATGCCAACCACCTTAGATCTACGCCGTATCGAGGAGTTGGGCCTGAATTCATCCGCACCGCCGGGCCAACTCCTGTACGACGGCTGGCTGCTGCGCCTGCTGCCGGGCCAGGCCAAACGCGCCCGCTCGGTCAACGCGGTGTACGCTTCGACGCGCCCGCTGCCCGGCAAGATTGCCTATTGCGAACAGCTCTACCGCGACCACCGCCTGCCGATGATCTTTCGTATCACACCCTTTTCCGAACCGTCCGGCCTGGACGCGGAGCTCGCGCGACTCGGTTATCCGAAGTTTGAGGTCACGGCGG
>JANOCN010000509.1:0-2835 GCA_031412185.1 Betaproteobacteria bacterium
GTCGCATTGGCGCTCGTCGTCGGCGCAGCCGGCTGGCTGGTGCTACTGCCAGAGATGCGCTCGCGGCTGGTCACGCAGCAGCAACTCTTGCCCGCGCGTCTGGCACAAGACCTCGCAGGGCAGCTGCAAACCGGCGCCGAGCCGCCCAGTCCGTCGGTGCGAGCCCTGGCGGCGTTTTATGACGCGCTCGGTGAGAGCCGGTTTGTCGAGCAACAGTTGAAGACGATGTTCGCGATCGCTGCGGGTCTCGGGCTCACGCTGGAACAGGCGCAGTACAAGTCGGCCGCGGACAATCCAGGCCGCTTCCAGACTTACCAGATCGTTCTGCCAGTGAAAGGCAGTTACGTCCAGCTGCGCCAGTTCTGCGAGCAGATGCTGGTCGCGATCCCGTTCGCTGCGCTGGACGAGATGGACCTGCAGCGCGACACGGCTGGCCAGCCCTTGCTGGAGGCCCGACTGCGTTTTACGCTTTTTCTCGCTGATTCGCGGCCGCTTGCGCGAAGTGGTCTGGCATTGCCGGTCGGCAATGCGGTGAAGCCATGAAACTGCGAACCCTGTTGCTGGGCCTGGGTCTGCTGGTATCGGTGTGGCTTGCTGTATTTGGCGACAAAAGTCCTGCAGACAATACTGCGCAGCCAGCGGCCCGTGTCACACCGGTCGCCCAGCCAGTCCAGGTTGCCCAGGCATCGGCTGGCACGACCGTAGTCAATGGAATGCCAGTGCAGCGACCGCCTGGCGCGCGGCAGGTCGCGGTCCCCGTGGTGGTGCTGGAGCTGCGCGCACGCGAGGATGGGCGTGACGAACCAGTGCCCTCGCAACTTTTTGCAGCCCAGAGCTGGAACCCTCCAGCAGCCCCTGCGGGCAAAGCTGCTGCGACGCAGCCTGCGCCACCTCCGGCCGCGCCGCCGTTGCCATTTACCTATCTCGGCAAAAAAGGGGAGGACGGCGTATGGGAGGTGTACCTGGCGTGGCGCGATCAATCGGTCGTGGCGCGCGTCAACACAGTGGTGGCGGGTGCCTACCGGGTCGAGTCGATCACGGCAACTTCGATGGCCGTCACGTACCTTCCAATGAACGAACTACAACGCTTGAGCCTGGGACCGAACGATTGACACAATGTGGCGCGCCTTATCTGGCCGCGCTCGAAGCCCCTCTCGACACCCTTTCTGGACCCCTGGTTGATACCAATTCTGAATGCTCTTGATGCCCTGTTTTCTCCCACGGATTCTGTCTGTCCTGACCAGCTTGGCACTGGCACTGCTCGTATCCGCCTGCGCTACTTCCTCGAGCAGTTTTCGGGACGGCCAGAGCCTGGTTGAACAAGGCCGGGTCGATGAGGCGCTGGCCAGGTTTCGCGCGGCCCTGCGCGAAGACCCGCGCATGCCGGAGTACCGTGCAGCGTACCTGCAGACGCTGGAGCGCGCCGTGAACGCAGAGCTGGCACGCGCCGAGCGGTACCTGGGCGACAACAATGCCCAGGCCGCGCAGGCGAGTTACCAGCGCGTGCTGGAGCTCGAGGCGGGCAACGGACGGGCCATGGCTGGCCTGCGCCGAATTGACCAGGGTCCACGGCACCGCCAGTGGCTACTGGAAGCGCAAGCCGCGCTGCTGCGTTCTGACAACGGGCTGGCCCGGGCCCGGGTATCGGCCGTGCTGGCCGAGGACCCCCGGAACGAACCCGCACTCGCGCTGCGCAGCCAGCTTGATGTGAGGGCCAGTACACCGGTGGAGGTGGCTTTGGCAAGTGCCTATGCCAAGACCGTGACGATCGAATTCAAGGACGTTGCGCTGCGCCAGATATTCGAAGTGCTGGCGCGCAGTTCCGGGTTGAATTTTCTGTTCGACAAAGACGTGCGGGTTGACCAGAAAACCTCGATCTACCTGAAGAACAGCAGCGTCCAGTCGGCGGTGCACTTCATGCTGATGGCCAACCAGCTCGACCAGCAGGTGCTGGACGCCAACACCATACTTGTCTATCCCAACACGGTGGCGAAACAACGGGAGTACCAGCCGACGGACATCCGTACCTTCTACCTGACCAGCGCGGACGCCAAGACTGTCGCCGCAACGCTGCGCACCATTGTCAAGTCGCGTGATGTGGTGGTCGACGAGAAGCTCAATATGCTGATCGTGCGCGACACACCGGAGGCGATCCGGCTGGCCGAAAAACTGGTGGCGTTGCACGACCTGCCGGAACCCGAGGTGATGCTGGAAGTCGAGATACTGGAGGTGTCGCGCACGCGGCTGCTGGAGCTGGGCATCAAGTGGCCGGCCAGCCTGTCGCTGACGCCGCTGGCATCAGTAAGCGGTGGCGTGCTCACGCTCAATGACCTGAAGCAAAACCTCAGCAGCAGCACGCTGGGTGCGAGCCTCTCTCCCATCGTGCTGAATGCCCGCAATGCCGATACCGACACCAATATCCTGGCCAACCCACGTATCCGGGCGCGCAACAAGGAGAAGGCGAAGATTCTGATCGGCAGCAAGGTACCCAACATCACCACCACCTCGACCTCGACCGGTTTCGTATCCGAATCGATCACCTACCTGGATGTCGGACTGAAGCTGGAGGTGGAGCCCACGGTGTACATGGACGACGACGTGGCGATCCGGATTTCGCTGGAGGTCAGCAATATCCTGGATCAGATCCGGACCAACTCCGGCTCGGTGGCTTTCCGTATCGGCACCCGTACCGCCAGCACGGTGCTGCGGCTGAAGGATGGCGAAAATCAGGTGCTGGCCGGGCTGATCAACGATGAAGACCGGCGCACTGCAGACAAGGTGCCGGGCTTCGGTGAAATTCCGGTGCTGGGGCGCCTGTTCGGCAGCACCAACGAT
>JANOCN010000510.1:0-1796 GCA_031412185.1 Betaproteobacteria bacterium
TGCCAGTCGAATTGCATGTTGGTAGAAGTTATTAAGGGGTGGTTTCGAAGGGCTCAGATCGTGAGAGGCAATCGAATGCGCGGATGCATTGGATTACCTCTCATGCTGTCAACGCTGTCGGGGGTCGAGGGCGTCGCGCAAGCCGTCACCGAGAAGGTTGAACGACAGCACCAGCAGGAAGATCGACAACCCGGGCCAGACCGCCATCCACGGGGCGTTGTCGATGTAGTTTTTGGCGGTATTGAGCATGCTGCCCCAGCTCGGATCGGGAGGTTGTTGTCCCAGTCCCAGAAACGACAAGCTGGCTTCTGCAATCACGGCAGCCGCAATTGCCAGGGTGGACTGGACAATCAATGGCGCCAGGATGTTCGGCATAACGTGGCGCAGCGCGATGCGCAGCGGCGGGTTCCCTACCGCGCGCGCCGCCTCGATGTAGTCCTCGACCTTGACGTTCAGCACCTGGGCCCGTGTGAGGCGCACAAATATCGGCGTTGCCGACACACCGATCGCGATCATCGCGTTGCTCAGGCTTGGACCGAGAAACGCCGCCAGCGCAATCGCCAGGATAAGGAACGGGCAGGCCAGAAAGGCATCGGTGATGCGCGATATGAGTCCGTCTACAAAACCTCCGAGAAACCCTGCCGCGAGGCCAATGGGCACGCCCAACAGCAGCGATATCGACACGCTGCACAGACCTGCCAGCAAGGACGCCTGGGTGCCCCAGATCACCCGCGACAACACGTCGCGCCCGATCTCGTCGGTGCCCATCCAGTGCGCCGCGCTGGGTGCCTTGCGGATCGCCGCCCAGTCGGTCGCAATCGGATCCTGCGGTGATATCCACGGCGCGAAAAGCGCCAGCGCTATGAACACCACTACCACGGCCAGACCCAGCATTGCACCACGACGCCGACGCAGCTGGCGCCAGGCGCGCAGCCATGGCCCAGTCTGTGTGGACCTGGGCGCGGCGGTTGCTGGCAGGCTCAGGGCGGTACTCACGAGCGCAACCTCGGATTGACCAGAAAATACGCCATGTCGGCCAGCAGGTTGAGGACGATGTAGGTGGTGGCAGTGACCAGCACGACACCCTGCACCACCGAGTAGTCGCGGTTGAATACCGCGTCCACTACCAGCTTGCCGAAACCAGGAATCGTGAAGACCTGCTCGGTCAGCACGGCACCGGACAACAAGGTGCCCAGCTCCAGTGCGCCCAGTGTGATGATCGGCGTGAGCGCGTTGCGCAGCGCGTGTTTGAGCACCACCACGCGTTCGCTCAGGCCTTTGGCCCGCGCCGTACGCACGTAATCCTGCTGCAGCACCTGCAGCATGGCGCTGCGGGTATGGCGCATCAAGACAGCAGCGATGGCATTGCCGAGCACAAAAGCCGGCATGAGCATAGCCGCCAGGTTGGCTTTCAGGTCAACCAGCGGGCTCTCGTAGCCCGATGCCGGCAGCCAGCCGAGGTTGACCGAGAACAGCAGGATCATCAGGATGCCGAGCCAGAAATTGGGCGTGGACAAACCCCACAGGGCAAACAGGTTGGCCGCGTAGTCCCAGGCAGTACCGCGCCCCACTGCCGACACCACGCCAGCCGGTATGCCAATCACCAGCGCAAACAGCATGGCCATCACCGCCAACTGAAGCGTGACCGGCAGTTTCTGGAGAATCAGATCCAGCACCGGCAATTGCGTACGCACGGATTCGCCCAGGTCGCCACGCAACACCCCACCCATCCAGTAGACATAACGTACCGGCAAGGGTTCATCCAGGTGCAGCTTGGCACGCAGATAAGCTATCAC
>JANOCN010000511.1:0-1879 GCA_031412185.1 Betaproteobacteria bacterium
ACACCGCTGTCGCGAATGCTGCGGATGATCGCGATGATCTCCAGAATCTCCGACGGGTTCAAGCCGGCCATCACTTCGTCCAGCAGCAGCAGTTTGGGTGAGGTGGCCAACGCGCGCGCCAGCTCCAGCCGCTTGCGCCCGGCGACGGTGAGGTCTGCGGCGGGCTGCGCCAGCAGGTGCTCCATACCCACTTGACGGGCGACGCCGCGCGCGTGTTCCCAGGCCTGCGCACGTTGGCTGAACTTCTGGTACGCACCTACGGCAATATTTTCATGCACCGTCAGTTTGGCAAACGGCTGCGTGATCTGAAATGTGCGGACCATACCGCGCCGGGCGATTTTGTGCACCGGTTGGCCGGTGATATCTTCGCCCAGCAACAGGACCCTTCCGGCGTCGAGCGGCATAAAACCCGCGATGCAGGCGAACAGGGTGGTTTTGCCGGCACCATTAGGGCCTATCAACGCCACGATACGCCCCTCGTCCACGGTAAGGCTGGCGCCGTCCACCGCACGCAAGCCACCGAAAATGCGCGTAGCGCCGGAGACCTGCAACATCAGTGCGGCCCCTTGGTCGGCCGGGTACGACGCTTGAAAAGATCGATGAGACCATTCGGCAGAAAAGCGATGATCACTACCAGCAAGGCACCATACAAGACCAGCGACAGCCCCTGAATCTGCGTCAGGGTGCGTGTGACATCACTCACCAACGCCAGCAGCACGGCACCAATCAGCGGGCCGTAGACCGTGCCAGCACCGCCGATCATGCTGACCAGCAGCATCTCGACCGATTTATCGACGCCAAATACAATCGTCGGATCGATGTACAGGAAATACTGCGCAAAGAAACAACCACCGACACCGCTCAAGGCACCCGACAACATCATCACTTTGACTTTCTCGGCAAACACATTTACCCCAAGCGCCATCGCCGATTCTTCGTTCTCGCGGATCGCCGCCAGGTGGGCACCAAAACGTGAGCGCCGCAGCCATTCCGCCAGAGCAACCGACACCACCGTCAGCAGCAGGATCAGGAAGTAGAAGCCGCTGCGTTCGGCAAACTGGAAATTGGCCACGCCGGCCTTCATGGGAATCAGCATGCCCAGGCCTCCCCCGGTGATGCTGATCGAGTTGCTGATGATGCGCAGCACCTCGGCAAAGGCCAGCGTGATCAGTGCGAAATAGGAGCCCTTGAGACCGGCGCGGAACGACAACACCGCTATGACGCAACCCACCAAAGCGCCGGCCAACGCGGCGGCCGGCAGCCCTAACCAGGGCGACAGACCCAGGCGCATCTGCACAATCGTGGACGCATACGCGCCGACGCCAAAAAATGCTACATGGCCAAACGACAATTGCCCGGCGAATCCGCCCGCGATGTTCCACGATTGCCCGATAAAGGCATAAAACAAGGCCAGCACGCCGAAGTTCACCATGAAGCTGGAAGAAAAAACAAACGGGAAAACCAGCGCTATCGCCAGCACCAGCAGGTGCAGTTTCCAGGGCACCGGTTTGAGCTGCGAATTCGCGTGCACTTCGGTATCGGCCCGGCGGCTCATCTTCTCGCCCCAAACAATCCGGAGGGGCGAAACAACAGTATGAGGATGAAGATCAGCTAAATCCCGATCTGGCCCAGGCTCTCGCCCAGATACAGGCCACCGAACGATTCAGTCAGGCCGACGATCAGGCCACCCACCACGGCGCCCAGGAAACTGCCCATGCCGCCGAGCACCACCACCGTGAAGGCGACCAGCACGAACACATGGCCGATACCGGGCGACACATAAAAAATCGGCATCAACAAACAAGCTGCTGCACCCAGCGTCGCCAGGCCGATACCGTAAGAGACAGCGAAGATGCGTTCGACGTCAATGCCTACCAGG
>JANOCN010000512.1:0-8471 GCA_031412185.1 Betaproteobacteria bacterium
GTTCAAGTCGCTGCCGTTCGACACACTGCGCGACTTTGCGCCCATATCCACCCTGGCTACGTTTGACATTGCCGTTATCACCACGGCAGACTCTCGTTTCAAATCGCTGGGCGAACTGGTGGCTTTCGCCAAAGCCAGTCCTGGCAAGCTGAATTTGGGAACCATCAATATTGGTAGCACCCAGAATCTGGCAGCCGAGTTGTTCAAGAGCGCGGCAGGTATTGATTTTCAGATAGTTCCATTCAACGGCACCCCCGCAGTTGTCACCGCGCTGCGTGGTGGCCAGATTGATGCGGCCGTCGACATGCTCGGCCCGGTGATGACACAAATCGCCGCCAAGGCACTGCGTGCGCTGGCCGTCACGGGCTCGGCGCGCTCCGTAGTTTTGCCCGATGTGCCCACCGCCAGAGAAAGCGGCGTTGTCGGCTTGACGGCTTCCTCCTGGAACGGCTTGGCCGCACCGGCCAAAACTCCGCCAGCGGTGATTGCCCGTCTCAACCGGGATATTGCCGCAGCCGTGAATGCCCCGGATGTCAAGAAAAAACTGCACGAACTGAACGTAGAGGCGCAGGCTAGCTCTCCCGAGCAGGCAGCCGAGTTGCTGGCGACTGAGATCAAGCGCTGGGGTGAGGTGATCAGCCGCGCAAAGATACCCACCCAATGAAAGGTGCAGCCAGCGTGAGACTCGAACATATCGGCGTGGTCGGTTATGGTGAAGTCGGAAAGATCTTTGCCGCCGGGCTTCGATCCCAGGTGCGCTCGGTGGCCGCATGGGATCTGAAGTTCGCGCACGCGAGCACACGCAAAGCCGAGCTGGCGCATGCCAAGGGGGCGGGAGTCTTGCCCACCGCATCGCTGAAGGTATTGTGCGCGGGCGCTGATTTGTTGATTTCTGCGGTGACCGCATCAAATACGCTGACAGTAGCTGAAGAAGCCGCTTTTTATGTCCGGCCGGGCGCGGTGTTTCTGGACCTGAACTCTGCGTCGCCCGCTACCAAGCAGCACGCGGCCCGGCTGATCGATGCCAGGGGTGCCTGCTACGTGGAAGCTGGCGTAATGACCTCGGTGCCGCCCCACGGCATCCGTGTCCCGATGCTGCTGGGTGGCACAACCGCTGCGCAACTGGCGCTGCAGTTGCAGGCGTGGGGCATGGACGCACGGGTGGTGTCCGACAAGTTGGGTGTCGCCAGCGCCATCAAGATGTGCCGCAGCGTGATGGTCAAAGGGCTGGAGGCGCTGGTGATCGAGAGTTATGCCACAGCCCGCGCGTATGGTGTCGAGGAGCACATGATCCCGACCCTGCAGGAGACTTTTCCGGGCATTGACTGGCAGCAGCAGGGCGCCTATTTCTTCAGCCGCGTGGTGCAACACGGGCAGCGCCGGGCCGAAGAGATGCGCGAAGCTGCCAATACCGTGCGCGAGGCCGGGTTTGAACCCTTCATGACTGCGGCGATTGCGGACAAGCAGCAGTGGGTAGCCGACCAGGCCAAAGCAGGCGTTTTTGAGGGTGTGGGAAAAGGCGAGCGCTGGCAGTCCTATGCGGACCACCTGCTGGACGCGCGCCGAAAAATCGACTGACAGCCTCCTGGCGCGTCAGGTGAGCGGGCTACCGCCGGCAAAGGCCAGGTCAACCATCAACTCATTGGCCAGCCCTTCCAGCCCAGCGCGCAGGTCGTCCAGACTCAACCTGGGAGGCACGGCCAACTGGGCATGCATGTGAAACATTTGTTCGCCCGACATGGCACCGCTGGCGATATGGGTTTGCAGCTTTTCGATGCTGACACCGTGGCGCGCAAGCTGGCCGGCAATCGAGTGGATGATGCCGGGTCGGTCGTGGCCCACAAGGTCGAGCATGAGATGCCGCCTGTCGCCAGGGCTGGGTGTGGCGGCCGCGACCGCTACGCCAATCTGCAAACCCGGAGACTCCAGGGCGCGCACCGCCTGAACCAGTCCATCCAGACGCTCATGCGCCACCTGCAACTGCACAATCCCGGCAAACTGGCCGGCAAAGTTTGCCATCAGGCTGTCGGCCCAGTTGGCACCGTGCTCTACCGCCAGGTCCGACACGGCGCTTACCAGTCCCGGGCGGTCGGGACCGATCAGGGTGATCACAACTGAGATCATGGTTATGTACTCCTTGGTGCTTTTTTCAGGCTTTCTCGATATACAGGGCCAATGTATCGCGAATCAGCGCCTGGGTAGCGAGCTGCGTAAGAGTTGCCGGACGCTGGGCGCTGGTGGCCAGTGATATCTGTGTGCGCAACGCCGGGCTGCGGATGCAGCGCAACACGAAACGCGAGGGTGCCACTGCGCTGGCGACAGCGTTGCGCGAAAGTACCGCACACCCCGCACCGTCGGCCACCAGGTCCAGGATGCCAGCTACACCATCTATTTCCAGAGCGATCAGTGGTCGGCAGCCAATTTTGGCCAGCTCAGACTCCACCAGCATCCGGATGGCGTTCGGCCGACTGGGTATCACCAACGGCAATCCGGCCACAGCCTTGAGGGCAATCGGAGCTCTAGATGCCTTTGGTGCGGCCTTCTCTGGCGATGGCTGGACCAGGAAAAGTTCCTCGAGTTGCAAGGCGGTGATATCCAGCTCAAAGATCGGTCGTACGTTGTAAAGCACGGCAATATCCAGACCACCAGTGATGACAGACTCCTGCATGGCCGCCGACAGGCCTTCGCTGATGGAGAGGGTTGCGTCCGGCATTTGCTGCCGGAAAGCCCGCGTAAGTGGCACAGTCAACAGCCGCGCGATGCTGGTGGGCAGCCCCAGCGCCACCCGCCCCGCAAGGGCACCGCGCACCCGACCGAGCTCTTCACGGGCGCGCTCCACCTGGTGCAGGATGCCGCGGCCATGCGCCAGCAGCAAGCGGCCGGCTTCGGTGGGTACTGCGCCGCGCCCATCGCGCACCAGCAGGTTCTGTCGCAGTTCCACCTCCAGCAAACGAACCTGTCGGCTGAGCGCCGGTTGTGCGATGCCCAGCGCTGCTGCGGCGCGTGTGAAACCACCCAGTTCGGCGACACGGACAAAATATTCAATCTGCTTGAGATCCATCGCACATTTTCGAATGTCGGCATGGCGAATTGAGAGCCATGCCGTAATGATATATCTGCTAGTGACCTCTGTGGCTTCATCTTTTGGCGACAAGCGACCACAATAGCTGCATACGGCCCAAGGAGACAGCGCATGAAAAAACCAATCATCATCGACTGCCACGGGCACTACACGACCGCCCCCAAGGCGCTGGAGACCTGGCGCAACCGCCAGATCGCCGGTATCCAGGATGCCAGCCTGAAGCCCAAAGTGTCGGACCTGAAGATCAGCGACGACGAATTGCGCGAGTCGATCGAGACCAACCAACTCAAGCTGATGCGCGAGCGCGGCTCCGACCTCACCATCTTTTCGCCACGGGCCAGTTTCATGGCGCATCACATTGGCGACTTCAACGTATCGTCCACCTGGGCCGCCATCTGCAATGAGTTGTGCTTTCGTGTGTCGCAGCTGTTTCCCGACCACTTCATTGGTGCTGCCATGTTGCCGCAGTCTCCGGGCGTGGACCCGGCCACGTGTATTGCCGAACTCGAAAAGTGTGTCAAGCAATACGGCAATGTGGGCATCAACCTCAACCCTGATCCGAGTGGTGGCCACTGGAACTCGCCACCCCTGAGCGACAAACTCTGGTATCCGATCTTTGAGAAGATGGTGGAACATGACATTCCGGCAATGGTGCACGTGTCCACCAGTTGCAACCCGTGTTTCCACACTACCGGCGCACACTATCTGAACGCCGACACAACGGCCTTCATGCAGTGCCTGACCAGCGACCTGTTCTTGGAGTTTCCGACCCTGCGCTTTTTGATTCCGCATGGCGGCGGCGCAGTGCCCTACCACTGGGGGCGTTTCCGTGGTCTGGCACAAGAGCTCAAAAAACCCCTGCTAAAGGACCATCTGCTGAACAACATATTCTTCGACACCTGCGTCTACCACCAGCCTGGCATTGATTTACTCAACACGGTGATCCCGGTGAAAAATGTGCTATTTGCATCCGAGATGATCGGTGCCGTGCGTGGGATCGACCCCGAAACCGGAAACTACTACGACGACACCAAGCGCTATATCGAGGCATCAAAGATTCTCAGTGACGAAGACCGGTTCCAGATTTACGAGGGCAATGCCCGGCGCGTGTTTCCGCGTCTGGACGCCGCACTAAAGCGCAAAGGAAAATGAGCATGAGCACTCCCATGAACACACTCGGAGTTGTCAAGCGCAACATCGTGCGCGCGGACAAGGCAGCAGTTGCCCAATTGTCCAAATTTGGCGTAGCGACCATCCACGAAGCGATGGGGCGGGTTGGCCTGATGAAGCCGTACATGCGCCCGATCTATGCCGGGGCCAACCTGTGTGGCACGGCGGTCACGGTGTTGTTGCATCCCGGTGACAACTGGATGATGCATGTGGCAGCAGAACAGGTGCAACCCGGAGACGTGGTGCTGGCCGCCGTGACATCGGACAACGCGGACGGCTTCTTTGGCGACTTGCTGGCCACGTCGTTCCGGGCGCGCGGAGCGGTGGGCCTGGTCATCGATGGTGGCGTGCGCGATGTGAAAGACCTCACCGCCATGGGTTTCCCGGTGTTCTCCAAGGCCATCAACGCCAAGGGCACGATCAAGGGCACGGTAGGTTCGGTCAACGTCCCGGTGGTCTGCGCTGGGGCGCTGGTCAACCCGGGCGACGTGGTGGTTGCTGACGATGATGGCGTGGTGGTGGTACCCGCGGCTATCGCCCAGCAGGTCGCCGATGCCGCCGCGGCACGCGAAGCCAACGAGTCCGAGAAACGCGCCAAACTCGCTGCCGGCGTGCTGGGTCTGGACATGTACGACATGCGTGGTCCGCTTGAAAAAGCCGGTCTTAAATACATCGATTGATGCGCGTCCGACCACCCTGGCGCGCCGAAACTCACGGACACTTTGCGAAAGAATTTCATGGAGTTCACCAAAACGCCTGGCTGGCTCGACTGGTACGCCAGCCCCGGCAAGCCGCGTTTCAAGCTGCCGCATGGCGCGGTGGATGCCCACTGCCATGTGTTTGGCCCCGGGGCCCAGTTTCCGTATGCACCAGAGCGCAAATACACGCCGTGTGATGCGTCCAAGGAGCAACTGTTTGCACTGCGTGACCACCTGGGGTTCGACAAGAATGTGATTGTGCAGGCCACCTGCCACGGCAGCGACAACCGGGCCCTGGTGGATGCACTCAATGCGTCGAATGGCAAGGCACGCGGCGTGGTCACCGTCAACCAGCATGTGACCGACGCACAACTGCAGGACATGCATGCCGCCGGGGTGCGTGGTACCCGCTTCAACTTTGTGAGGCGCCTGGCCGACTTCACGCCACCAGAAGTGTTGCTGGAGATCGCCCACCGTATTGCGCCCCTGGGCTGGCATGTGGTGGTGTATTTCGAGGCGCAGGACCTCCCGGAGCTCTACGACTTTTTTACCGCGCTGCCAACCACCGTGGTGGTCGATCACATGGGCCGCCCGGACGTGGAGAAGCCGGTGGACGGCCCGCAGTTCAGCCTGTTCGTGAAGATGATGCGCGAGCACGCCAACATCTGGAGCAAGGTCAGTTGCCCTGAGCGCATGTCGGTCTCTGGCCCCAGGGCGTTGCAGGGGGAGCAGGCTGCCTACCGCGATGTCGTGCCGTTTGCCAGGCTGCTGGTCGAGACGTTTCCCGACCGGGTGTTGTGGGGCACCGACTGGCCACACCCGAACCTAAAGGACCACATGCCCGATGACGGTCTGCTGGTGGACTACATTCCCAGCATTGCCAGAACGCCCGCGCTCCAGCAGAAATTGCTGGTGGACAACCCGAACCGCCTGTATTGGAGCGAGTAACCAGCCGTTTGGGTCGAGCCCGTCGAAGCCGCCCTTCGACACGCTCCAGTGAACGGACAACGAGAACCACCCATGTCATTGGATAAACCTTACCTCGACGTACCCGGTACCACCATCTTCGATGCTGAACAAAGCCGCAAGGGCTACCACCTGAACCAGTTTTGTATGTCACTCATGAAAGCCGCCAACCGCGAGCGTTTCAAGGCCGACCAGCGTGCCTATCTGGACGAATGGCCGATGACCGAGGCGCAAAAACAGGCGGTACTGGATGTGGATCTGAACCGCGCGATTTCCCTGGGCGGCAACATCTACTTCCTGGCCAAACTCGGCGCCACCCATGGGAAGAGCTTCCAGCAGTTGGCCGGCAGCATGACCGGAATGAGCGAGGAAGAATACCGCAATATGATGATCGGCGGCGGCAGGTCGGTGCTGGGTAACCGGGTGGTAGGCGAAGATGGCGATGCCCAAGCCCACCGGCAACCGCAGGGCAAAGCAGGCCAGCAAGCGAAAGTCTGATATGGCAAGAATTACATCCAGCGTCTACACCTCCCACGTGCCTGCTATCGGCGCGGCGCTAGACCAGGGGAAAACTGGCGAGCCTTATTGGCAGCCATTGTTCAAAGGCTACGAATTCTCCCAACAATGGCTAAAGGTCAACACGCCCGATGTCATCTTCCTGGTGTTCAACGACCTTGCCACCGCTTTCAGCCTGGACATGATTCCCACCTTCGCGATTGGTACTGCTGCCTCCTACCAGCCAGCCGATGAAGGCTGGGGACCACGCCCGGTGCCGGTGGTGCAGGGCCACCCGGAGCTTTCGGCACACATCGCGCAGTCGGTGATCCAGCAGGATTTTGATTTGACGATCGTCAACCAGATGGACGTGGACCACGGCCTTACTGTGCCGCTGTCGCTGATGTGTGGCCAGCCGCAAGCCTGGCCTTGCCCGGTAATTCCTTTTGCAGTGAACGTGGTGCAGTACCCGGCACCGTCCGGCCAGCGTTGCCTGAACCTTGGCAAGGCGATCCGCACGGCAGTAGAGTCGTACGAACAAGACTTGACGGTGCAGATATGGGGCACCGGCGGCATGAGCCACCAGTTGCAGGGCCCACGTGCGGGCTTGATCAACAAGGACTTCGACAACGCCTTTCTGGACCGCATGGTAGCCGACCCCGAGGGGCAGGCCGCAGTGCCACACATCGACTACGTGCGTGAGGCGGGCAGTGAAGGTATAGAGTTGGTGATGTGGCTGATCGCACGCGGTGCCATGGCCGACCTGGCCGGTGGCCCCAAGCCCAGGGTGGTGCACCGTTTCTACCATGTGCCTGCGTCCAATACGGCCGTGGGGCATCTGATTCTGGAAAATTCCTGAAACTTCGGGGGCAGACCGCAGTCTGCGCAGCAGACCGGCTCTGTCCTCAACTGGAGAACACGTATGAGCGCGACCATCAAAGTAGCACTGGCCGGTGCCGGTGCATTTGGCATCAAGCACCTGGACGGCATCAAGAACATAGCTGGCGTGGAAGTGGTGTCGCTGGTGAGCCGTGAGCTTGGAAAGACGCGCGAGGTTGCCAGCAAATACGGTATTGGCCATGTCACAACCGACCTCGCCGACAGCCTGGCGCTCAAACAGGTCGATGCGGTGATTCTGTGCACGCCGACGCAGATGCATGCGGCGCAAAGCATCGCCTGCCTGGAGGCTGGCAAACACTTGCAGGTGGAGATTCCGCTGGCCGATACGCTCCTGGGTGCGCAAGAGGTGGTGGCGCTGGCTAAACAGAGAGGCCTGGTGGCCATGTGTGGCCACACGCGGCGCTTCAACCCGAGTCACCAGTATGTGCACAAGGAGATCAAGGTCGGCCGATTCAACATCCAGCAGATGGATGTGCAAACCTACTTCTTTCGCCGCACCAACATGAATGCGCTGGGACAGGCCCGGTCGTGGACCGACCACCTGCTCTGGCACCATGCTGCGCATACGGTGGATCTGTTTGCTTACCAGTGCGCCAGCCCGATCGTAAAGGCCAATGCCGTACAGGGGCCGATCCATCCCGCCCTGGGTATCGCCATGGACATGAGCATCCAGCTGCAGGCGGCAAATGGTGCCATCTGCACGCTTAGCCTGAGCTTCAACAACGACGGCCCGCTGGGCACCTTCTTCCGCTACATCGGCGACACCGCCACCTACCTGGCGCGTTACGACGACCTGTTCAACGGCAAGGATGAGAAGATCGATGTGTCCCAAGTCGACGTGTCCATGAACGGCATCGAATTGCAGGACCGCGAATTCTTTGCCGCGATCCGGGAGGGCCGCGAGCCAGATTCGAGCGTGGCCGCAGTATTGCCGTGTTATCAGGTATTGCACAATCTGGAACAACAACTTAGCGCCTGATCCACCATGCAGCAACGACAACTCGGCCCGTTCCAGGTCAGCGCCATCGGCCTGGGCTGCATGAACCTCAGTCACGCCTATGGCGTTGCGCCACCGCCTGAGCAAAGCGAGCGCGTCCTGCTTGCCGCACTCGACGCAGGCGTGACGTTGTTTGACACAGCAGCGCTGTATGGATTTGGCG
>JANOCN010000513.1:0-10409 GCA_031412185.1 Betaproteobacteria bacterium
AGTTGCCGACAGCCTTGATGCCCTTGGCCAGCCAATCCTTGTCCAGTCCCAGCAGCTTGCCGGTATCTTCGGTGCTGCCCAGCAGGCGGCCGACCACCGGGTCTTTGCTCTCTTTTTGCATCTGGTCGACGTTGGTTTGCGTCACGCCATATTCCTCGGCTTCGATCAGGCCGTAGATCACCCATTTGGTGATGGCAAACCACTCGTCGTCACCACGGCGCACCATCGGGCCGAGCGGCTCTTTGGAGATCAAATCCGGCAGGATCTTGTGCTCGTCCGGCTTGGTCGCTTCCTTGTTGCGGATCGACGCCAGACCGGACGCGTCGGTCGTGTACGCCTGGCAGCGGCCTGAAAAATACGCCGCATTAACCGCTTCGAGCTTTTCGAACACCACCGGTTTCATGTTCAGGCCATTGGCTTTGCTGTAGTCGGTCAGGTTCTTTTCGGTGGTGGTGCCCGATTGCACACACACGGTCTGGCCCTTGAGTTGTTTGGCGCTCTTCATTTTGCTCTTGACCGGCACCATGAATCCCTGGCCGTCGTAGTAGTTGGTGACGGTCATGCTCAGGCCCAGGGAAGCGTCACGTGTCAGGGAAAACGTGGTGTTACGTGCGAGCACGTCCACTTCGCCGGACTGCAAGGCAGTAAATCGCTGCTGGGCGTTCAGTGGTACATACTTGACCTTCTCCGCGTCTCCCAATGTGGCAGCGGCAAGTGCCTTGCACACGTCCACGTCCAGCCCCGACCATTTGCCAGAGGAGTCTGCGGCAGCAAAGCCTGCGAGACCCGTGTTAACGCCGCAAACCACTTGGCCGCGGGCTTTGATGGCGTCCACCGTCTTGCCGGCATGGGCCGGTGCCGCAATCAGCCCGCCCACGGCGGCCAACGTCAGCGCAGCGAGTTGTAGCTTGGAAAATTTCATCTAGGTTGCTCCAGTTTTAAAAGAAAGACATCGAAATTCAGGGCCTTGAGGTGCCGGCGCACGGTGACCACTGCGGGACTTTAACGTGTTCACCAGACAGGTGCATCCGGGTTTACTCGGACAGCTTATGCAAGATATTTATGGTTTCATCTCACGCAGGAAGGACTTGAAGGCTCCCAAGCACGCACGCATCGTGCCAGCCAAAAAGCGGCATGGCGCTGTGCCGCTTGCGACCCGTGCCCTGTGCTGGTGCAAGAGGGTAGTAGCTGCGGTGCAGTTACCCTCATGCCATGCAAGCAGTTTCTAATCTGGAGACCCTCGAATGACTTTGTCGGCTTCCGCGCGGGCGAACAACAGCGATATGCGGCCCCACCACAAGTACTGGCCCAAAAGGGTGCCGCGCGCCATCACACCCCCGGCCACCTCGCTCTGGCACAACCTGGCAGTGAGCGCGTTGCGTTATCCGGACAAGACCGCGCTGGTTTTTTTCGGTAGCGTCACGACCTACCGCGAGCTGCTGCACCAGGCCGAGCGGCTGGCGGTGTGTTTGCAGGACATCGGCGTGCGCAAAGGCGACCGGGTCGTTTTGAACATGCAGAACTGTCCGCAACTCGTGGTTGCACACTGGGCCATCCTGCGCGTTGACGCAGTGGTGGTACCGGTAAATCCGATGAACCGGCGCGAGGAGTTGAAGCACTACATTACCGACCCGGACGCCCGCGTGGCCATCACCACAGCCGACCTGGCCGCCGACCTGGCCGCTGCCAGCAATGCCCTGGCACCGAAGGACCGTCTGGCGCACCTGATCGTGGCGCATTTCTGTGATGCTTTCGACACCCGGGAACAAGACGACAACGCACCTCCGGCAGCTTGGGTGCCCTGGCTCACGCAGCGCCATGTTGCGCCGGAACTCGAAGGGGGTCGGGTGCTGGACTGGAAAGCCGCCATGGCGAGCCGTGGCGACCCAGCGCCGCACACTTCTGGCCCGCAGGACCTTGCCATCCTGCCTTACACCAGCGGCACCACCGGCCTGCCGAAGGGTTGTATGCACCTACACGCCAGCATCATGCACCAAGCAGCAGCAGCAGCCTTGCTGGGCCCGGGCAGCGCCGAGAACGTGTCACTTGCCGTAGTGCCGATGTTCCACGCCACCGGCATGATCAGTGTGATGCACAGCTGCGTCTATGCCGGTGCGGCCATGGTCATCATGCCGCGCTGGGACCGGGACCTGGCCGGGCGCTTGATCTCGCGCTGGCGTATCACGCACTGGGCCAACATCCCCACCATGGTGATCGACCTGCTGGCCAGTCCGCAGTTCGACAAGTATGACCTGTCTTCGCTGGTGGCCATCGGCGGCGGCGGGGCGGCGATGCCGCAAGCGGTGGCACAGCGCCTGTTCGATCTGTATGGTTTGCGTTATGCCGAAGGTTACGGCTTGACCGAGACCGCTGCACCGTCGCACTTCAATCCGCAGGATGCCACCAAACAACAATGCCTGGGCATTCCGTACATGGGCACCGACGCGCGGGTGGTCAACCCCGATACCTTGCTGGAAATGCCGGTCGGCGAGCAGGGCGAAATCATCATGTGCGGTCCGCAGAACTTCTCGGGCTACTGGAAGCGGCCAGAAGCTACCGCCGCAGCGTTCATCACATTCGAAGGCAAGCAGTTTTTCCGCTCGGGCGATCTGGGCCGGATGGACGAAGACGGCTACTTCTTTATTACCGACCGCCTGAAACGCATGATCAACGCCTCGGGCTTCAAGGTCTGGCCGGCCGAGGTTGAAACCTTGATGTTTCGCCACCCCGCGATCCAGGAAGCCTGCGTCATCGCGACCCATGACAGCTACCGCGGTGAATCGGTCAAAGCGGTGGTGGTGCTGCGGCCATCGCATCGGGGCCAGGTGAGCGAACAGGACATCATTGCATGGTGCCACGACAACATGGCCGTGTACAAGGCACCGCGCAAAGTGCAATTTGTCGAAGTTCTACCCAAAAGCGGCAGCGGCAAGGTGATGTGGCGGTTACTGCAGGAGGCTGAGCAAACTTGACCTAATCTCCAAAGACCATGATCTCCAGAGTAGTATTGCTTGGGTGTATCTTCCAATGAGCTCGCGTTGCGCATTGCATCCTCACGAGGGGCGTTCGACATGACACTCATCACACCCAGTGCCACCCAAGGACCCGTGTGGACGACACCGCTGACGTGGTGCGCCATCGTCGCCGCTGCTACGTTGCTGGCGGTGGCAACACCCAGAGAGCCCGGTGTGATCGGCCGTTTGCCCGGTGTGGTGGGCCAGACGCTCGACAACAAGCCGGCCGCTATTGCGCCGGGGGACGCGCGTTTCCTGGCACTGGTCACTTTTCACCGCGACCAGCGCAAAGCTGCAGACAGCTGGATCAACGGTCTGCAACTGCACCAGGACCGCTCCATCTCTTGGGTGCGGATGCCGGTGTTGAACGATCCCGGAGACGCCGCGCAACGTACAGAGTTCGAACGCCGCTTGCTGGCGCGTTACTCCAGCGACCAGGAACGACAGCACCTGGTACCCGTCATCACCGACCGTGCGGCTTTTGTGGAGTCGGTAGGCCTCGGTGGTATTGGCAGTGCATATGTGCTGGTGATAAATCGCAACGGCGAGGTTTTGGCTCGTATTGCCGGTGAGTTCGACCAAGCCAAGGCCGAGACCCTGCGCGACACATTGTTCATGCGGGAGTTGTAGACCACGAGCGGTCGGTAGACCCCGGGTCTACTCAGGCCGCAACGGTAATCGGAAAGTTGGCCCGCAGCCCATCCGTCGAAGCGGCAAATGCGACCGTCAAGGCGGCCCGGTCCGAGGGGTCGGACAGCCTGCGCCAAAGAACGTCGCGCTCATTCTGCGCGTCTCCCAATATGTAAAGCTGGGTGGTCAGGAGTTGGCGCGTCCCGAGCTTTACCTTGACGTGTATGTGGGGTGCCCGCCCGCTGTAGGCTACCGGTCGGATAGTCCGAAAGCGGTACTGACCGTCGGTGTCCACGTTTACTTTGCCGAAGCCCTGGAACGCAGCGTCTGCGCGGTTGCCATCGCCCGGATGGTGGTAGTGCCCGGCCTGATCGCATTGCCATATTTCGACCTGCGCGCCACGCACTGGTTTGCCCACCTGGTCGGTCACCGCGCCCTCTATCCAGCTTGGCTCACCGCGCCCGTATGTCAGCGCGCCGTTGCGCAGGAGGTCAAAGTCGCTGTCTTTGGGTAGTTCCACCGGGTAAAACGGGCCCTCGGTCTGGCGCGGCGTGAGGCGACGCGCTTGTGGTGCCTGGGCGCGCACACCCAGCCATAACGCGGGTGCTGCAATCAAGGCAGCGGCTACCATTCGGCGCTGGTATCTGGAGACTGGCCTGGATGACAACATGGATTAGCCTTTCGTTGACCGTCAGACGTAGCTGACCCGGCAAAGTTCCATCCCGCATGATGCCTCAATTGTGCGTACGCAGCGCGGGAGCAGACCGGGTGCTGAGGCAGGGCAGAAACAAAACGATACATGGTGAAACTGCCCCGAGACCACCTGCGCAGCCTGGCCGGTCACTATCAGGGCCTGTTCAACTACTTCCTCAAAGGAAACATCATGAAACGCTGGATCAAACGCACGCTGATCGGTCTGTTTGGCGCAACTATCGTCGTTGGTGGCCTCACCGGCTGTGGCACCCGCCACCATGGCCCAGGCATGGCCATGAGCGAGGAAGACGCTACCAGGTTAAAGACAAAAATGGTGGAGCGCGTGGGCAAGGAGCTGGAGCTCACCGCGCCGCAGAAGCAGGCGCTCGCCACGCTGGGTGACAAGTTACGTGACCAGCAGAAAGCGCTCATCGGTAGCACTACCGACCCGCGCTCAGACCTGCAGGCAATGGTCTCTGGCGCAAAGTTTGACCGGGCGCGCGCCCAAAGCATCATTGAAGAGAAGACCAATGCCGTGCGCGGCAAGAGCCCGGAAGTAGTTGCGGCAGCAGCGGATTTTTATGACAGCCTGAATCCTGCGCAACAACAGAAGGTGCGCGACCACCTGCAGCGTCGCGGCCGTTGGTTTGGACGGGGTTGATGAACACCCCCTCGGCGCGCCACACGCGCCGCGGCTGGGTTGGGGCTAAAAGCTTCGGATGGGACAATCGGCGATGGTCAAGATCCTGCTGATCGACGATGACGTCCAGTTGGGGCCGCCGCTGGCGACCTATTTCGGTCGCTTTGACATGGCGCTCGAATGTGCCACGCGGCCCAGTGCCGGGTTGGCCAGGTTGCGGGCGGTGCGATTTGATGCAGCGATCCTCGACGTGATGCTGCCCGAGATGGATGGCTTCGAGTTGTGCCGCACGATCCGCCGGGTCAGCGACATTCCCATCATCATGCTCACCGCCCGTGGCGAGGTGATGGACCGGGTGGTCGGGCTGGAGCTGGGGGCGGACGACTATCTGCCCAAACCTTTTGAGCCGCGTGAACTGGTAGCGCGCTTGCAGACCGTGTTGCGCCGCAGGCGTGGCGCTGCCGTAGGCGCTTCCCAGCGGCTGCAGTTTGAGGGCCTGGAGTTGGACCTGGACAAATTCAGCGTCAGGCGCAATGGCCAGCCAGTGGAACTGACCGCAGCCGAGTTTGCGCTGCTAGCCCTGCTGGCCCGTGAGCCCGGCAAGGTGTTTGGTCGGGACGACATTTTGAACCATCTGCGTGGTCACGAGGCCGACCTGGCCACCCGAGCGGTGGATATTCTGGTGAGCCGCCTGCGTCGCAAGCTGGAGCCGCTGGATTGCATCAAGACGATGCGCAACGCGGGTTATGCGCTGGCGGTGAGCCGTGCCTGAAGCCGGTGTCGGCCGCTGGCACCGGCGCGCGCGTATTGCATTGCGCAATTCGCTGCGCCTGAAACTGGTACTTGTTTTTCTGCTCCTGGCCCTGGGCATGACGGCCATCTTTCTGGTTGGCACACAACGTGCGCTGGGTATCGGGTGGCGTCAGGCGGTCAGCCCTTTGCTGGGAGACTACGTGGATCGTCTGGTAGCTGAAATTGGGTCCCCGCCCGACGTGGAACGCGCCAAAGCGCTTACACAAAGCTTGCCGCTTTCGGTACGCATCGAAGGGCCGGTCGTGAATTGGGCGTCGCACAGCCAGCGCCACATGGCTGAGTGGGACGACCCGGGTGAGCGGCGTCGCGACGGGAGTCCACGTGCGCTGGAACGCACGACCGCTGACGGACACCGGGTAGTGCTGGGCTTGGGAGATTTGCCCTGGAAGAACCAGCCACGGCTGGTTGGCTGGCTCACACTGGGCGCACTCCTGCTCATGACGGCCATCGCTTATATTTATCTGCGCCGGCTATTGCGCCCGCTGGACGACATTCGTGCCGGTGCGCAACGTTTTGGCAGCGGCGCGTTCGACCAACCGATCATCGTACGGCGCCCAGACGAGCTGGGAGACCTGGCCGCCCGGATCAACACCATGGCGCAGGACCTCCACAAGATGCTCGATGGCAAACGCGCCCTGTTGCTGGCAATCAGCCATGAGTTGCGCTCGCCGTTGACGCGTGCCCGGCTGAATGCCGAGTTGCTGCCCGAGGCGCCAGAGTCGTTGGGCCCGCGTAATGCCCTGTTGCGCGACCTGGCGGAGATGCGCGACCTGATTGCTGATTTGCTGGAGAGCGAACGCTTGTCGGGGTCCCATGCTGCGCTGCAGCTGGAGCCGGTGGATCTTGACGCGTTGGTTCGGGACGTATTGGGCAGCCGCGACGAGTTCCAGCAGGTGCATGCCGGGTTGACGACCGGTCTGTCGATAGTGGCCGATCCGACCCGGCTCAAACTGGCGTTGCGCAACCTGCTGGATAACGCGCTGCGCCATGGTGGCGTAACCGGCGACTTGCCCCAGTTGTCGGTGACAGGGGCGGGCGCGGGCATCCAGCTGTCAGTGCGCGACTTCGGTCCAGGGGTTGACCCGCTACAGCTGGCCCGGCTGGCCGAGCCGTTCTATCGCACCGACACGGCACGGCAGCGCAGTACCGGGGGCGTGGGGCTGGGTCTGTACCTGGCACGGCTGGTAGCCCAGGCGCATGGCGGTACCTTGGTGTTTCACAATGCGCATCCGGGGCTGGAGGCAGTCCTGTCGTTGCCCCGGCAAGGCACGCCTGCGCCCGCCTGAACGATCTCAGAAGTCCGCAGCGCTGGCGAAGTGCATCGGCTGACCAGAGATCGGGTGGGAGAAAACCAGCGCTGCCGCATGCAGCATCAGGCGTGGTGCAGTATTCGGTGTGCCTGGCAGGGCATACAACGGGTCACCAACAATCGGATGGCCTGCGGCGAGCATGTGCACGCGCAGCTGGTGCGAGCGACCAGTCAGCGGTTCGAGCTCCACACGCGCCGGCTGTCTGCCGTTGGCAGACAGCACCCGCCAGCGTGTGACACTGGCCTTCCCGCCCTGGGGCTGCACCATGCTGCGCGGCCGGTTTGGCCAGTCAACCGCCAACGGCAGATCGATGACACACCACGCTCCGGGGGGCGGCGTCGGGTGGCCCCGTACGAGCGCCAGGTACCGCTTGTGAATCTGTCGGGCGGCAAACGCCTGGCTCAAGGCGCGCTGCGCGGTTTTGCCACGCGCCATCAACAGCAGACCCGACGTGCCCATGTCGAGCCGGTGCACGATCAGGGCATCCGAATAGTGCCGTTGCACGCGGGCACTCAGGCAGTCCTGCTTGTCCTCGCCGCGCCCCGGCACGGAAAGAAGCCCGGCCGGCTTGTCCAGCACCAGCAGCGTAGCGTCGGCATAGACTACCGCAAGCTCAGGGCCAGAGAGGCAATCCGATGCGCCCGCGACCGGGTGGAGTCCTAAGCCCTCAGACGCCACGATGCCCGTGCACCAGCCTCTGCACGATGTCGCACAACTCTTCCACGTCATTGGGTTTGTGTATCAGCGCGCCCACACCTACGGCAAATGCCTGCTGCTCGATTTCTGCCGTTACATAACCCGATGCCAGCGCCACCGGAAGATCCGGGCGCACCAGACGTGCCTCCCGCAGCAGATCTACGCCGCAGAAGCCGGGCATGTTGTAGTCGGTCACCAGCAAATCAAAGTCCTGCGGCTTTTCGCGCAGCGCCGCAGAGGCCAGGTGCGGGTCGGTGAACGAACTCACCCTGAATCCCTTGCGTGTCAGAACCCGCTCCACCAGAAAAATCAGCGCTTCGTCATCATCCACATACATGACATGTTTGCCCAGACCGTCCACGGTGCTGGGGAAGGCCATTTCGAGCTGCGCCGCGACAACGGCAGTCTCCGCCGGTGGAAAATAAAGCGTGAAAACACTGCCCCCGCCAGGTGTGCTTTTCACTCCCACCGAGCCCTGGTGGGTACGCATGATGCCGTGAACTACCGCCAGCCCAAGGCCGGTCCCTTGGCCCACCGGTTTGGTGGTGAAAAATGGCTCAAAAATGCGCTCCATGGTTTCCGGATCAATGCCGGTTCCGGTGTCACGCACTGCCAGGGTGACGTGGTGGCCCCGGGAACTGCCGCGCCGTTCTTCCTTGAGCGACTGGGCGTAGGTACTGCTCAGCTTGACACTGATGGTGCCTTTCTCGGTACCAATGGCGTGCATGGCGTTGGTGCACAGATTCAGCAGCGCCTGCTCGACCTGGGTCGCATCCGCCATCACTGCCGGTACATGGGGGTCGATGCGTAGCTGCAGCTCGATGGACGGCGGCAAGGTAACCTTGAGCAAGCGGGTTGTTTCGTGCACAACCTCTGCGAGCTGGATCGCACTTCGCTTGGGCGTCTCGTTGCGGCTGAAGGTGAGAATCTGGCGCACCAGATCACGCGCGCGCCGGCCGGCTTTTTCGATCTCGGACAAACTGGTCAGCGCCGGAGAGTCTTCTCCAGCGTCCTGCTTGGCGAGCTCCACGTTGCCCAGGATAGCGCCCAGGATATTGTTGAAATCGTGCGCAATTCCCCCGGCCATAGTGCCCACGGCCTGCATCTTCTGCGATTCACGGAGCTGGGTCTCCAGCACGTTGCGCTGGGTTTCAATTTTCTTGCGCGCTGTCAGATCGCGCGCAAAAACGGTAATGATGTCGCCATCCAGCCGGTGCTCGAAAGAGACACTGACTTCCACCGCCAGCGCCTTGCCGCCGATGGTGCGGCCTTCCATTTCGCCGAGCTGTGCATGGGTGGACAACTGGTTGTAGGCCAGGGTCTGCACCGCATCGGGCAAGAAACGCTCGAGCGGGCTACCCAGCGCCTCATGGGACGGGCACTGGAACAGCGCGGCTGCAGCGGGATTGAAAATCGTGATGCTGCGGCTGGCATCCACACAGATGATCGCATCAAGCGAAGAGTTGATGATCGCAGCCAGCCGGTTTTCGCTGAGGTGCAGCTCTTCGTTGCGCAGGCGCAGGGCGGCGGCACTTTCCTGCAGGGCCCGGCGCTCGGCCAGCAATGGCCCCTGGTCAATGATGGCGCAAATGAAGTTGGCCAGTTCGTCTTGCGGGTTGTCGATTCGCGCAATATGCAGGTCACCGGCAAAGGTGCCTGAGGATCCGGCAAGGAAAATAACCTCACTTGACTCGCTGGTTCCCTCGGTCTTGGCCAGCGAGAACGAGTCTGCCACCTGCGCCGCATGGGCCGCGCTCACCAGTGGCAGTAGGAAGTTGAGTGGTGGATCGTTCTCCAGCGGGCGAAACAGGCGCAGTGCCATGGCATTGCTCTCGAGCACCATGCCATGCTCGTCTACCACCATCAAGGCCAGAGGCACGTTCGAAAACAGCGTGAGGAACCGTTCGGACGCACCTTCGGCGGCACGCTGGCTGTAGCGCAATGCGGTGTTCTGTATTTCCAGCTCAGCTTGGTATTTGCGCAGGTCTTCGATCATCTGCGGCAGGCCATAGCCTTGCGCAAGCACGTCCGGCAGGCCGCCGTCGCTCTTGACCAGCGCCGAAATGCTACGAAAAAACTGTCCGGGCTTGCGGCGCTGCGAAACCTTGGTCATGGTGCACCCATGCTTGCGATCTGGGTGTGCACACGCACCCTATTTTTTCAGCTTGCCGCGCACTGGCACCACGGTAGTGATGGTCGGGCGCACCGCATCGGGCGAGACCGGCTTGGGGGGGGAGGTATCCTTCTTTGGTTTCTTGGTTTCTTTGCTGCTTTTTTGTTGACCTTTGGCCATGACAGTCTCCTTGGGGTAGGGGGAAATGGTGCCGGGGAAGACCCCGGCGCTTGGTGTCAATCCAGACGGCTCATCGTGCGCTATTTGCGGACCACTGCTTCGCCTGGATCGTAGTCTGCCGCACGCAGCGGGCTGCGTGCCGTAATGTAGGCACGCAGAAGGTCTGCGTCTACAAAACCAGTATCGACAAAGCTGGGGTGCGCTGTCAAACGTGGGTAACCGTCGCCACCGGCCGCCATGAAGTTGTTGATCGCCATGCGGTAGGTCTTGGCTGGGTCGATCGGTGCCCCCTTGATGGTCGCACTGGTTACCGCTCCACC
>JANOCN010000514.1:0-2479 GCA_031412185.1 Betaproteobacteria bacterium
ATATTCATGGCCCCTGTGTGAACCCCAAAACCCTCGCCCTGCAGGTTGAGACCAAATCGCCTGCTGGAATGGCAAAAGCAATTCTTCGGCAGTCAGCACTGGCCCAGTACCTGGTCAGTCAACTCAAGTTCGATTCACAACGGCTTTGGAATCAAGCATTTGGACGGCTGCACCAGCACTCGGCGACGAAGACAGCAACATCTCCACGGACAACTGTGGGTAAAGACGCGATGCTTGACGTGCTTGCCCCGGCCATGGACGCCGTCACCGAGGCGTTCTTTGCGCGTGTCAAGCCCTTTGTCGCGGCAGGCCGCCTGGTCATTGCAATAGACAGCGATCGAAGTGCCCTTTACGCCACTGGCCGAATCAAGCCGGACCCGGCACGGGCGCGTTTCATGGCGTTTGCGCTGGCCGCCGGTGCCGTGGTAGTCGATACCGAACCGCTGTTTCGTGCCCATCTTGCGCAATCGCCCTTGAAGCTTGACGTAGGGCCGTACGATGGGCACTTGAACGCATTGGGCATCACGCTTGTTATGCAGGCGGCTGCAGCCCAGCTATCGCGCCCCTGAGAGCATGCGATCACGATATAGCCGCAGCGCTTCAAGTCGCCACTAAATTCCGCGCCATCCGCGCCCCAAACAACCAGCGATTTCTGTCCCAGGGCGTGAAACGCGGAATCTGGAACACATCGGTCGTCCCGCTGGATGCGGCCCAGCGCGTGCTGACGGCGGCGTCAAATCCTAGCTCCCGCACCACCTCAACACTCTCGGCGCTGTAGTCGACTTCTGGCTTGCCGTTAGGATACGCAAACAGGCCCACCCGCTCACCCAGAATCTGCTCAAGCACCTGCTTGCTTTGCCCAATCTCGCTGTATGCGCCCGCGCGGTCCAGCCTGGCAAGGATGGGATGGGACACGGTGTGGGCACCGATCTGCATGCCCGCGCTGCGCAGCGCCTTGACTTCGGCCGAGGTCATCATCAGGTCGGTCGGTGGTGCAACCTGCGCCTTGGCGGCAATAAGCGTCGTCAGCGCCGCGCGCTCTGCCACCGGCAGGTATTTAAGCTGGCCGATGATCGCCTGGATGGCAGCCTGCTTCTCGGCGATGCTGCCCACCGGCACAGTGGCAAAAGTGCTGCCCAGCGGGTCGTCGAGCGCCAGCGCGGGCAGGCGCGTCTGGCGCACCGACTCGATCACCGTGTCGTTCCACATGCGGCCCCCATCGAGAAAGCCGGTGGCGACAAAAAAGGTGGAGCAGAGCCGGTGGCGCTGCAGGATCGGCAAGGCCACGTGGTAGTTGTCGGCGTAACCGTCGTCAAACGTGATGCAGGCGGCGCGTGCGGGCAGCGTGCCCGCTTTCAGCCGGGCCACGGCTTCGTCGAGTGGTAGCACCTGCATCCAGCGCGCGAGCCAGCCACACACGATGTCGAAACGGTGCGCGTCCACTTCGTCCGGGAACAGCGGGTCGGGCAGCGGCAGCACGCGGTGAAAGATCAGCACCGACAGGCGCGCCCTGGTGCCGGCAGGCGACATCTGCCCCAAAAGTTGCTTCCACATGGTCAGGGCAGGTGCACTCGGGATTTGCAGAAGAGCGCAGCCTCAGGCTGCCTTGGGCGGGCCCGCGAGGCCGGGGATCGTCTTCCAGCCTGGGGCGTACACCGGCTCGGTGTTCCAGCTCTGCTTTTCAACCCAGGCCCGCGACAACACCACCAGCGCCATCAGAATGTAGGGCTGGTCGGCGTAGGCCAGGCTCAGAAACGCTCCGCCCACCGCATAACCCACCAGTGCCACCTGGCACATGGCACCGAGGTCGGCCGTCCACTTCGCCTCTGGCGGCAGTGAACGATGTGTCCGCATCCATCCGGCAGACCGCCAGGTAGATATCCACAGCCCGAGAAAGATGCCCAGCCCGATAAAGCCATGGTGGCCCAGTATCTGGAAGTAGATGCTGTGGGCCACCAGCACTACGTCAGGATACGGTGAGTATTTGGCAAACAGCTCGGGCCGGGCGGCATTGAAGCCCACACCAAACGGGTAGTGGAAGGCCAGATTCCAGGAATTCCACCAGGCACCAATACGCCCCATGGCAGAGGCATCCTGGTCGTAGGTATTGATGGTGGACATGCGGGTAGTCCACTCATCGGGCATAAACGCGACGATCGGCACCGCCATCAACACCAGCACAATCGCCATGCCGAACTTGTTGCCTTTGCCGCGCCACCAGAACATGGCGACCATGGCGATGATCGCCAGCAACGCCCCGCGTGACTGCGACCCCAGCGCCGACACGGCACACAGCACCATGGCAGCGGTAAGCGCTATTTTTCCCCGGCGGTCCTGCACCTGCAGCTGCAGGAAGCGCAGCATGGGAATCGTCATCACCAGGGCCAGGGCGAACTCGTTATTGTCCGAGATGTACGAGCCCGGCGGCCCGTAGACCCGGCCACCGCCGCCGGTCATCAGCGTAAACAGGCCGCCTTTC
>JANOCN010000515.1:0-3425 GCA_031412185.1 Betaproteobacteria bacterium
TCACGGATGTCGACCAGGTGCAGGCCCGCCTGCGTACCGACCTGAACGAAGCCCTGTGGCGCGGCGCGCCGGCGATGCAGGCGGGCGTGGGTGTGCGCATACTGATGCCCGAGTTGTTCGATCGCGAGCCGGTGCATGAACTCGATGGCCTGAGCCTGGACCGGCTCGACATCGAGTGCACCGACTACACCCCGGCGCCCCACCTGCTGACCACCGTGGTGGGCGAGCCGCCGGTGGAGGAGGTGCTCACCAGCAATCTGCTCAAAAGCAACTGCCTGGTGACGGGTCAGCCCGACTGGGGCAGCGTGCAGATCGACTATTCGGGGCCGCAGATCGACCAGGGGCGGCTGCTGCAGTACATCGTCAGTTTCCGCAACCACAACGAGTTCCATGAGCAGTGCGTGGAGCGCATCTTCATGGACATCCGCCAGCGCTGCAAACCGGTCAAGCTGGCGGTGCTGGCGCGCTACACCCGTCGTGGCGGGCTGGACATCAACCCGTTTCGCACCAGTTATCCGCAGGCCCTGCCACGCAATTTCCGCACGGCAAGACAGTAAGCGCTTCGCCGTTATGGCGTCAAAAATTCGGGTAGGCGAAGTCCTACGCTAAATCAGCCGTTATCTCCGTTGGCCATTGCCGGTTTGATTACCGCCAACTTTCAAACGTTTGGAAACAATGCCAAGGGCAGCGATCCTGCGACGATCTTGAATCTGATTGCAGGTGGCTTGCGTATGTCGCTTACAGCATATGCTGTTACTACCAGGAGTTTGAATATGAGACTGAATCCAATCGTTGGTGCGTTGGTGCTGCTTTGCGCAGCAGGAAGCGCGGTTGCGTCGAGCCACCGTGAAGCACCGTTTATTACCACCAGCCCCAAGGTGGATGGCACCGACTTTTACATGTTTCGTAGCTACGAAGGCATTGCGCCAAACGGTACCGGCGGGCGCGCCGACTATGTGACCTTGCTGGCGAATTACCAGCCGTTGCAGGCCTCGTATGGCGGCCCGAACTACTTTTCGATGGACCCGAACGCCTTGTACGAGATCCACATCGACAACAACGGCGACGCGGTGGAAGACATCACGTTCCAGTTCCGTTTCAAGAACACGCTCCAGTCGTTCCCGCTTACCGTCGGTGGTACCAGTGTGCCGATACCGTTGATCCAGAAGGGTGCGGTCAGTGGCCTGAACGATGCCAACCTGAATGTGAACGAAACCTACACTGTTACCGTTATGCGCGGCGGTCGCCGTGCGGGTTCGGCAGCAGCCATGGCAAAAGCCGGCGGCGGCACCACGTTCGAAAAACCAGTGGACAATATCGGCACGAAGACAATCGCCAACTATGCCACCTATGCGGGGCAACACATTCATACCGTCACCGTCCCGGGGTGCCCGGTCGGCAAAGACCAGGGCAAAGTATTTGTCGGCCAGCGCCAGGAGGGTTTTGCGGTCAACCTTGGTACCATCTTTGACTTGGTCAACGCACCCGCTGCGTTTTTGCTCGACCCAGCCAACAAGGACGCTGCAGGCATGGGTGGCCAACATCCGATCCAGAAGGCCAACGTCACCACGCTCGCCCTCGAGGTACACAAAGATTGTCTGACCGCAACGGTGGGCGGCGAACCGGTGATTGGCGGCTGGACCACGGCTAGCCTGCGCCAGGCACGTTTGATAAACGGCAGACCCGGCTCTGGCAACGACAAGGCCGAGAAGTCGGGTGGCGCATGGGCGCAAGTGTCGCGCCTGGGCAACCCGCTGGTGAACGAAGTTGTGATCGGCCTGCCCGACAAGGACAAGTTCAACGCGTCCAGCCCGAAGGATGATGCGCAGTTCCTGAACTATGTGATCAACCCGACCTTGCCGCCATTGCTGAGCACTGTACTTGGTGCCAATGTGACACCAACGAATCTGCCACGCACCGACCTGGCCACCACGTTTCTGACCGGCATTACCGGCATCAACAAGCCGGCCACGAATCCCAAACCATCGGAAATGCTGCGCCTGGACACCTCCAAAGTGCCGGTGCAGTTTGCCAGCCAGAACCGCCTGGGGGTAGCTGGCAACGCGCTGGCAGGTGGCACCGACAATGCCGGTTTTCCGAATGGTCGCAGGCCTAAAGACGACGTGGTGGACATTGCCCTGGTAGCCATGGTAGGTGGCCTTTGCGTTATCAACGGCGATGGCAACGCGCTGGGCCTGAACACCATTCCGGGTGTGGCGGGTGTAAGCTCCATGTGCAAACCGTCCAGCGTACCGCTCGGAGCCACGGCTGCTAACATTCACGACGCGGTGGACCAGGCAACGGTGCCGTTTCTGACGACTTTCCCGTATCTGAACACCCCATTGCCGGGCGCGAACTAAGCGACAAGGAAGAACCATGAAAACCTTGAAACCAAAACTCCTGCTGGTGGCCGTGTTAGCCGCCGCCATCGTGGCCGGTTGCGGCGGCGGTGGTGGCAACGCTGCAGAGGATATTTCGCAGAGTACCTCGGCTCTGCTCGACTTCATCAATAACCTGATAGCAGGTACGGGCGAGAACGGCGAGTTGACCGACGTCAACGCGTTGACACTGGTAGCCGATGACAGAGGCGAACCGGCAGCGTTCTAGCCATTGGCCCTGGGCCGCACTGCTGCTGGCAGCAGTGTGCTCGGGTGCCAGTGCCATCACGTCGTTGGCACCTGGCAAAGACGATGAAGTGCTGGAGGTCCTGCCAGCCGTAACCCGCAGCCGTCCGGCTGCGGCTGCATTGGTAGTGGCCGCAGTGCGGCCCGCAGAAGCGCAAGATGTTGCCAAGGAGGTGCGCGCGCTGATCGGCGTGGCGCGGCAAACCGGCGATACGCGGTATTGGGGCCGCGCGCAGGCTTTACTGGCACCCTGGTGGGACAAAGCAGATGCACCGGCAGACCTGGCCGTGTTGCAGGCGACCGTGCAGCAGGGGCGGCATGAATTCGACGCTGCCCGCAAGTTGCTGGTGGCGACCCTCGCGCGGACCCCTGGCCACGCGCAGGGGTGGCTGAACCTGGCCGCGCTGGAGCGGCTGTCGGGCCGCTACGCACCCTCGCTGCTCGCGTGCGAAGCCGTGTCGCGTGCGGGTCAGGTGTTGTATGCGAGCGCTTGTCGGCTGGAGACGCAGTCGCTGCAAGGCCAGCACCAGGTTGCAGAACAGGGTCTCACGGCTTTGCTCGGGCAGGTGAACCAGCCCTCGCAGCTGAGTTGGTTGTGGTCGCTGCTGGCCGAAGCGCGCGAGCGCAGCGGGCAGGACAAGGCGGCGGCAGACGCTTACACCCGCAGCCTGGCCTTCGAGGCCGACCTCTACACCAGCATTGCGTACAGCGACCTGCTGCTGCGTACTGGCAAGACGCAGCTAGCCGTGCAGACATTGCAAGCTTTGCCCGAGACCGACGCAGTGCTGCTGCGCCGCGCCG
>JANOCN010000516.1:0-4783 GCA_031412185.1 Betaproteobacteria bacterium
GGGCGCGCAACGCGCGGGCGTAGTTGAGGCTCCAGGCGACACTGCGCAGGGTCATGATGCCGGCAATCAAGACCCGGCACAGCACCACACTGACCAGCAGAATCCAGGCACCGTAGCGCGACTGGGGACTGAGCGCAATCGACGCCACACACAGCAGCACGAGTATCTGCAGCGCCACCACCAGCGGCACCTTGGCGCGACCGGTAGACAGGCGGTTCCAGAAAAAGCTCGACAAATTGCCGAACATCGGCGCAGCCGAAATCACCGCGATGACCCAGGGTTCGGCATCAAAGGTCTTGGCAGCCACCACTGCGACGAAACCACCCTCCATCAGGCTGGTGGCCATCGGCAGCGTCAGCTCGCTGAGCTGCTCGCGCCGGAAGCTCTTCTGGACTGCCGGGTCGAGACCAGGCAGCTGGAAGAAAGACGAAATCGGAGACATCAATGGTGTGCGGTGCCCACGGGTACGGCGCGGACTTGTTCAGTACATCCTTAGCCACTGCGCTGAATTCACAACCGCGGTGCTGCGGCCGATTCTAGTTGGCAGCGCTGGCGCAGCGTCTCACGCCCGCAGCTGCGGCTTCAACAGTACCACCAGCGCTCCGGCACCACCGTCGGCCGGTTTGGCCTGCACAAAAGCCAGCACCTCGTCTTTCTGCACCAACCAGCTGTGTACCTTGTTCTTCAATACCGGCGCCTTGCCAACAGACCCCAGACCCTTGCCGTGCACTACACGGATGCAGCGTATGCCGGCCTGGCAGGCATCCCGGACGAACGACGACAGCGCCTGACGCGCATCGTCACTGCGCAGACCGTGCAGGTCCAACTGGCGCTGAATGCTCCAGTGGCCCTGACGCAGCTTGCGGGTGACGTCGGTACCAATGCCTGGCCGGCGAAAACTGAGCTGGTCGTCAATGTCCAGCAGGGTGCCCACGTCGAACGCGTCGCTCAGGCTCTCCAGCAATGCGGCGCGTTCATCGCGCAGGTGCTGCCTGGGAACCGGCAGGGGTGGCAGCGCGCGCAGGCTGGCACGGCCTGTTTCTTGCAGGGGCTGCACCACGCCGGCAGCACGCACAAAGAGGTCTCTGGCGCTGGCGCTGCGTTGCAGCGCTAACGCCTGCTGTGCCTCGCGCAGCTCACGCTGGCGTGCCTGTTCCTGTATCACCTGCTTCAGCCCGGCAAGCTCAGCCAGCGAACGCACTGGTTTGGCAGCACCTTTCATAACAACCCCCGCTCGGCCATCGACAGCGTTTCGCCTGCACCCACAATGATGTGGTCCAGCACCCGCACGTCTATCAGCGCCAGCGCCGACTTCAAGGTGTGGGTTAGGGCTTCGTCGGCGCGCGAGGGCTGCACCGAACCGCTCGGATGGTTATGCGCCAGCACCACGGCGGCACACTGGTGGTGCAGCGCGCGTAGAACCACCTCGCGCGGGTAGACGCTGGTCTGCGTCAGGGTGCCACGAAACAATTCTTCCATAGCCAGCAAGCGGTTTTGCACGTCGAGGAACAACACCGCAAATACCTCGTGTGGTTTGGCGGCCAGATGCAGTTGCAGGTATTGCCTGACTGCACCCGGCGAAGCGAACACCTCGCGCTGGCGCAACTGCTGCGCCAGCGCACGACGCGCCAGCTCCAGCACCGCAATCACCTCCGAACGTTTGGCAGGCCCCAGGCCCTTGATCTCTTTCAGGTCGTCGGCGGTCGCATGCAGCAAACCCGCAATACCGTCAAAGCCGGCCTGGCCCTCGGCATTTTTCCCGAGCCTCAGCAACTCGTCGGCCATTTGCAGAACGCCTTTGCCCTTGATGCCGGTACGCAGCAGCACCGCCAGCAGCTCAGCGTCACTCAGCGCACCAGCGCCACGTGCCAGCAGCTTTTCACGCGGCTGGGCCTCGGCAGGCAGGTCTTTTAACGGCATGGGTGTGGCAGGGTGACCGGTGAACGGGGGTGTTTCAGGGCGGCGCGATCTCGCCCAGGCTGCGCTGTTGCGCCACCCGTAGAGCCGGCATCACCGGATGGCTGCTGGTGCTGATCGCATGGCGGCGCGCGTCCCGTGTGATGGCGGTGAATCCCGGCGTGATTTCCCAGTGCTGCGCGGCCAAGCCAAAAAGGCCGTGCGCCCGCTCGCCCATTGCCTGCACCAACGCCGTGGAGGGTGGCTGTGCGATGGTGAGCGCGCGGCGGTCCAGCACACACATGGCAACTGTCCAGCCGGTGCCGTGCAGCAGACCCAGCAGGTAGGCGTCGAACGCTGGCTGGCCTGCAGGCACGGCCAGCAGGCTGATGTGGCGCGCCAATGCCTCGGAGTACTCCCACATGCGCGGCGCGATACGCGCGCTGAGCGGACCCGCTGAGGCAGCGTAGATTGGCTTGAGCAGCACTCTTGCGATCACCGTCTGCAGGCCTTGCAGGCCCACCAGAGTGATGGCCTGCTCCAGGCTTTCGACCTTGCCCTGTGCGCGGTAGTAGGAGCTGCTGGCCAGGCGCATCAACTCGGCCGACAACACAGCGTCCCGGCCCACGCGCTCGGCGATAGCCGGTGTTGGCAGGGAAGTTTGCCGCACCAGCGCTATCAGCTGGGGGATTAGCGCCGCCGCACGGGGCAGCAAATTGTCGGGAAGTTCGGCCAGCGCCAGGGTGCTGTCCAGCGCCTCCAGCGCCTGTTGCTCCATCGGCACCAGTGGGGTGTCGATGGCAGCGGCGCTGCCCATAAGCCATGGCAACAGCGCGTCGGTCTGCGCATCCGGTGTCGCCGCTGGTTCTTCAACGGTGGGAGGTGGTGCAGCTTGCACTGCTGGTGTTGCGCCTGGTGTCGGCTTTTCGCGTGCGGTCCAGAGCCGTATCAACCAATTCATGCACGCACTGTACCGGGTTTGGCAGCCCGGAAATGCCGTTTTGCGCGCGCCCGTGCACCAACTGCTGGGTCAGCCGGTTATGCCGTTCCAGCGAGTTTCGGATTCATGGCGTCTTTGCGCGGTACGCTGGAGCGGCACAATCGCGCAAGGAGAAATCGCTTATGCCGCACGCCCATGCTGTCCCCGATGCTGCCAGCCAGCCACGCGCGTTCCTGCAATATCTTTATGACGTTGCCGTGATGCGGGCGTTGCCGCTGCACGCCACGGCCGCGTATCTGCCCGCGCCGCCAACGGCCGCATCGGGTGGCCGAACGATTGTGCTAGGAGCTGGCAAGGCCGCTGCTGCCATGGCGCAGGCGGTCGAAGCTCATTGGCCGCTCGACGCACCGCTGCAGGGGCTGGTGGTGACGCGTTACCACCATATCCCGCCGCGCCCGCAAGGTCTGGCGCAGCGGATCGAAGTGGTCGAGGCGGCGCATCCGGTGCCCGACGCAGCCGGGCAGGTGGCCGCCCAGCGGATATTGGCCATGGCCCAAGGTCTGACAAAAGACGACCTGGTGTTGTGCCTGATGTCGGGCGGCGGTTCGGCTCTGTTGACGCTGCCTGTGGACGGGTTGACGCTGGCGCAAAAGCAGGGCGTCAACCGTGCCCTGCTGGCCAGTGGTGCCAGCATCTCGGAGATGAATTGCATACGCAAACATCTCTCCCGCATCAAGGGCGGACGGCTGGCAGCCGCCTGTGCGCCGGCCCGTGTCGTGACGCTTGCCATCAGCGACGTACCCGGTGACGACCCCAGCACTATCGCCAGCGGCCCGACCGTGGCAGACGCTACCACCTGCGCCGATGCGCTGGATATCCTGGGGCGCTACCGTATCGATCTTCCGCCAGCAGTCGTGGCAGCGCTGCAGAGCGGGGCTTTGGAAACCCCCAAAACCGGTATTGCGGCGTTTGCAGGGCACCAGGTGCACACTATCGCCACGCCACGGCAAAGTCTTGAAGCCGCGGCCGATGCCGCACGGTCGGTGGGCATCAACGCACACATACTGAGCGACGAGATGGAGGGCGAATCGCGTGAGGTGGGCAGGGTGCATGCTGCGCTGGCGCGTGCAGTGGCGCGGCGTGGGGAGCCATTTGCCAAGCCGTGTGTGATCCTGAGCGGGGGCGAAACCACCGTCACCATCCGGCCACGGCCTGCTGAGGCTGCCAAAGGCCGCGGTGGTCGGGCGGGCGAGTTCTGCATGGGCCTGGCCCATGCCTTGCAAGGGCAAAGCGGCGTCTACGCGCTGGCGGCAGACACCGACGGCATTGATGGTGTGGAGGATAACGCAGGGGCCTATGTGGCAGCAGACACGCTGGCACGGGCCACAGCTGCGGGGTTGAAACTCGACCAGTACCTGGACTGCAACGACGCCTATGGTTTCTTCAGCGCCCTGGGCGACCTTGTGGTCACCGGTCCCACCTACACCAACGTGAACGACGTCCGCGCCATCCTGGTTATGTAGCACCCGGCATTGCGCCATCCCGCGCTGCCTGCTGCGTTTTGCGCAAGGGCTACAACAAAATGTCTCGTGCCGCGTACACCTTCAAAGCCACTTGAGAGAGCGCAACACGTTCTCAGCGGTCGCCGGTGCCTCCAGCCGAACAGGCTGATGGCCGTCGGGCGCAGTCGCCGCCACGGCTGCGCGCAAGGCCTCGAACACACTGACGGCCAGCATAAGCGGCGGCTCGCCCACCGCCTTGCTGCCAAACACGTTGTCTTCCCGGTTGGGTTGGTGCCACAGCGCCACCTTGAAGTGCTCCGGAATGTCGCCGGTGGCCGGGATCTTGTAGGTGCTGGGGGCGTGAGTAGCCAGGTTGCCTTTTTCGTTCCAGACCAGTTGTTCGGTGGTGAGCCAGCCCAGTCCCTGTACAAAACCGCCTTCGATC
>JANOCN010000517.1:0-7397 GCA_031412185.1 Betaproteobacteria bacterium
TCGTGGCCGTCACGGTAAAGCCAAACAGGTTGACGGCAATCACTGCGAACATCATCCAGCCCTGGGTCGCGGCACCCCACAATGCGTAGCCCAGCGCTGAAGAGACCAGACCGATCACCGCCAGACGCTGGGGCGAAAAGATCTTGATCAGACGCCCCAGCAAGATGCCCTGCACCAGCACCGACATCACCCCCACCGCCGCCAGCGACCAGCCGTTCTCCAGCGGACCCCAGCCAAACTTGAAGGTGGTGTAGAGCACCCAGCAGGTGTACAACACGAACTGCGCAAGACCGCTGAATGCGACCACGCCCACCAAGGGGCCGACACCCTTGAGTTCTGCCAGCGCCCGGATGGACGTCAACGGGTTGGCAGCCTTCCAGGCAAACGCGGCGCGCCTTTCGGCCGGCAAAGACTCGGGCAGCACCAGATACCCGTACAGAAGATTGAGCAGTGTCAGAGCACCCGCCACAAAAAACGGTAGCTGCAGGTCGATGGCACCCAGCAGCCCACCCATGACCGGGCCGACGATGAAGCCCAGCCCCATCATGGCGCCCAGCAAGCCGAAACGTTTGGCGCGCCCGTCTGGCGCTGTGATGTCGGCCACGTAGGCGTTGGCAACCGCTGCGTTGGCCTGCATCGCCCCGCCCACTAGCCGCGCGGCAATCAGCATCCACAGCGATGTGGCAAGGCCGGTAGCGAAGAAGTTGATCGCCAGGCCGAAGAAGCCGAGCAGCAGAATCGGCCGCCGACCATAACGGTCCGACAGTGCCCCCAGAATCGGCGAGGCCAGAAAATTGGCCAGCCCGAACGAAAACGTCACTACGCCATACCAGAGCGCATGGTCCGACGGGGAACCGGTAAAGCGGCCTACCAGTGCGGGCAACACCGGGATGATGACGCCAATCGCCATCATGTCGATCAACACCGTAAGCATGATGAACGGCATGGACGCTGTACGGGAGCGAAAGTTCTTGAACATGGGTCCCCTGCATTATCCCTGCGGTGGCATCCGCGCTGGCCCGCATGTCACCGCAGGGTCTCCGCTGCCAGGGATCGTTTCCTGCAATCGGGGAGCTAGCGGGCAAAGACATTTCGCAAGAGCATGCATTTACGCTAAGCTTCCACCTAACACCTATTGCTTCTTGTGCTGACCGATAACCACGTTCATGACATCGCCCAGCGCATCGCCGCCGCCGCGCGGTCGCGCGCGAAAGTGATTGTGTTCGGTTCCTATGGCCGGGGTGATGCAACTGAAGACTCCGATCTTGATCTGCTGGTCGTCGAGCGCGAGGTCTCTGACCATACGGCCGAGTATCTGCGGCTGCGTGAAGCGGTCGGTCCCGTCAGCGTGGGCGTCGATCTGTTGTTGATGCCGCAAGCCGAGTTTGACCGTCGGCGAAACTGGGCCAGCAGCCCGGTCTACTGGGCCGCGCGCGAAGGCCGGGTACTGTATGACGGCGAGCTCGCAGCCTGACGAAGCCCGAGAACTGCTGGCTGCTTCTAGGCGCGATCAGCAGGCGCTTGTAATTCTGACTCGTGACGCCCAAGCTCCTGCCGAGATTGCGTTGTTTCTTGCGCAGCAGGCCATAGAGAAAGCAATCAAGTCCGTTTTTGCCATGCATGGCGTGGTGTACCGCAGTACCCATGACTAGTTGCTATTGGCGACGCTTGCGACGGAGGCGGGCATTACTTTGCCCGTAGATCGCGATTTGTTGGCCCGCCTCGGACCCTATGCGGTGGAGTTTCGATACGTAGGGCACGCGGCACCCGATGTGTCCGTTGCCGAAGCCCTGGTTGGCGTGGATGAGAGCATCTCGTGGGCTATGCGGAGTGTGGCTCTCGCCGCCTGACCGACGCTGCGCACGCGTATTCTGAAGAGTGAATATGAATCACATAACCGCAGGCGTCCTGGAGGTTGCGCATCTCGCATGGTCGATTACTTGCGTTCAACATCTCGCCGGGGCGGCGCGCTTGACCAACAAAAGCGTTAATAGCCGGGGTGATTTTTGCGTGTCGTCGGCATGCCACCATTCGTCCAGTCGTTCAATCTGAAAACCTGCTGCAAGCGCCGCGCGCGTGAAGTCGGACACATGGTGCAAATGGGCCTGGACACGGTTGGTTTCTCCCTTGTCGTCCACGAACCGGGCTTGACTGCCGAGGTATTGACGGCTGGGATGTAGCTCGCTGACAAAAAGCCGGCCGTCCGGTGCGAGCACCCGCGCGGATTCGCGGAAGATGGACACCATGTGCTCGATATGTTCCAGCACGAGATTGCAGGATACGAGTTCGGCCAAGCCATCGCCGCAGGGCCAAGTCTGCAACAGGTCGGCATGCTGAAATTGCACATGACGATCCTGAACTCTGGCTCGCGCCCTGGCCAGCATGCCAGGCGAAAAGTCCAACGCCAATACGGATTGGCTGATGCTGGCCAGCAGCGACGTGTTCTTGCCGGTGCCGCAACCGGCTTCGATGGTCATGCCGACTGTCAGCGGCCCCAGAACTTCGACCGTGGCTGCGCGGTCCAGATCGCGCGTGGCGTTCGGATCGGTATCGTAGCTGTCGGCCCAGCGGGAATAGTCGGCGTCAATGGTCATGAAGGGTTGTCCCCAGAATCGGTGCACGGAGCCGGGCACGGCAATAGAATGAATTTTCACCCAAACAAGTCGATCTAACCCCCCCATGACATGGTCCATCGTTGCGCGTGACGATTCCGGGCACTTCGGTGTTGCGGTTGCCAGCCGCTTTTTTGCCGTCGGTGCTTTGTGCATCCATACACAACGAGGCGTAGGTGCCTTGTCTACCCAAGCCCTGGTGAACCCGCTGTACGGGCCAGCCGGCCTGGGTTTTCTTGCCCGCGGGCACTCCACAGCGCAGGCGGTGGCGGCGCTGGTAGCCGCCGACGCCGGGCGCGACCAACGCCAGGTGCACCTGTTGGCGCCCATCGGTCCCGGTGCTGCCTACACCGGCAGTACCTGTGTGGATTGGTGCGGGCACCAAGTCTTTGATGGCTTCAGCGTGGCCGGCAACATGCTGGCCGGTCCGCGGGTGATTGAAGCCACCGCACAGGCGTTTGTTGCGGCCGCGGGCCAACCGCTGGCTGAACGGCTGCTGGCCGCAATGGCAGCGGGCGAGGCGGCTGGTGGCGACAAAAGGGGCAAGCAGGCGGCAGCCTTGCGCATCCACGGTGATGAAGACTACCCCGAGCTCGATATCCGTGTGGACGACCACGCCGAACCGGTCACCGAGTTGCAGCGGCTGTACCAGGTCAGCCTGGAGCGCTTCCAGCCCTTCGTCTCCTGTCTGGCGGGCCGCCATGATCCGGCAGGTTTGACCGACCGGGCGCAGATCGATGCCCGCATTGCAGGTTTCCAGCTTGCGCGCAGGGGCGGCACCCAGTGAGTGATTTGCTGGAGGTGCAGGGTCTGCGGACGCTGTTCAAAACCGATGGGGGTGAGTTTGCAGCGGTTGACGGCGTGAGTTTTTCGGTGGCGGCGGGCCGTACCCTGGCGATCGTGGGTGAATCGGGTTGCGGCAAAAGTGTTACCGCCTTGTCGGTCATGGGTTTGGTGCCCAACCCCCCCGGGCGCATCGCCGCAGGCTCGATCCGCTTCGAAGGGCGTGAACTGGTGGGTTTGCCAAAGGGCGAGATGCAGAACCTGCGCGGCAATGGCATGGCAATGATTTTTCAGGAGCCGATGTCGTCGTTGAATCCGGCCTTCACGATCGGCAACCAGATTGTGGAGGGGCTGATGCGCCACCGCCCGTTAAGTCGTGCGCAGGCGGCTGAGCGGGCTCTGCAAATGTTGATCAAGGTACGCATACCGGCACCGGAGCAGCGCTTTCACGAACACCCGCACAAGCTGTCGGGCGGTATGCGCCAGCGCGCCATGATTGCGATGGCACTGGCCTGCGAACCGCGCTTGCTGATTGCCGACGAACCGACCACCGCACTGGACGTCACGATTCAGGCCCAGATCCTGGATCTGATGTACACGCTGCAGCAGGAGAATGGCACCGCCATCATCCTGATCACGCATGACCTGGGGGTGGTGGCTGAAGTAGCCGATCAGGTGGTGGTCATGTACGCCGGGCGGGTGGTCGAGCAGGGGCCGGTGGCAGCCTTGTTCGACACGCCGCAGCACCCTTACACGGTGGGACTGCTGGGTTCCATCCCGCGGCTGGACGGCGAACAAGCGCGCCTGGCAGCGATCAACGGCCAGGTGCCCAACCCACTGCATCTGCCGCACGGCTGCAGCTTTGCCGAACGTTGCCCGTTTGCCGACGTAACTTGCCATGCTGCTGCGCCACCACTCAAGCCCGTAGGTGGCGGTCAATTCTCGGCATGCTGGAAAGCGCCACTCGATCCGCAGCGGCTTATGGCGTCTACCGGGCAGGGTGCAGTTGCATGAGCCGCCCGGCCGTTCCGAAGGCTCATAGCACCGCAGCCCAACAGGGCGAAGGTCCACCAGCGAGCCTGGAGCCACTGTTGCGGGTGCAAGGCCTGGTCAAACACTTCCCGCTTCGCAAGGGCATACTTGGGCGCGTCCGCGGTGCCGTGCGTGCGGTCGATGGTGTGGACTTTGAACTTTCCGCGGGCGAAACGCTGGGCATCGTGGGGGAATCGGGATGCGGCAAATCGACGCTGGGGCGCCTCGTGCTGCGCCTGATCGAACCGACTGCGGGCCATGTGACGTTTGACGGCCAGGACCTGGGCCAGCTCGATGCCGCTGCCTTGCGCGCGCAGCGGCGGGCGATGCAGATTATCTTTCAGGACCCATATTCGTCGCTGAACCCGCGCATGACGGTAGGCCAGACGCTGACTGAGCCGTTGCGGCTGCATGGCCTGCACACCGGGCGGGAGTCTGAGCGGGTAGGCGAGTTGCTGCACACGGTGGGCCTGGCAGCGCTGCATGCGCTGCGTTATCCCCACGAATTCTCTGGCGGACAGCGCCAGCGCATCGGTATAGCGCGCGCCCTGGCTGGCGAGCCGCGCCTGATTGTGTGCGACGAAGCGGTGTCGGCGCTGGATGTATCGGTGCAGGCACAGGTGGTCAATTTGCTGCAGGACCTGCAGCGTCAGTTTGGCCTTGCCTACATGTTTATTGCGCACGACCTTGCCGTGGTGAAACATATCGCCACGCGTATTGCCGTGATGTATCTGGGCCGGATCGTCGAGATCACCGACAAGCGTGCGCTGTTTGCCACACCGCGCCACCCCTATACACGGGCACTGTTGTCGGCCATTCCGCTACCCCAACCCGGTCTGCTGCGTCAGCGCGTATTGTTGCCCGGTGACGTACCCAGCCCGCTCAATCCGCCATCGGGTTGCCATTTCCACACCCGTTGCCCGCACGCCCGTGCGCTGTGTGCGGCGCAATCACCGGCGCTGGTGGCAGAGTCCGGTCATGCGGTGGCCTGCCATTTCTGGCGCGAGCTTCCTTTGCCGGTGCTGCCGGTTTCCGCGCGCGCGGCTAGCCCGGCGCGCGAACGCCTGGCCCGTTTGCAAGCGGCCTTCGCGTCAAAGCCCAAGGTCGCATAATGAATCAACCCGCCCATCGCATCCAGGAGTAGCACCATGAAATCTCTTCGTCGATCCGTTTTGCCAGCATTCCTGCTGCTGCTGGCACCGCTGGCACTGCAAGCGCAAAACCTTCGTATCGGTCTGGCGGAAGACCCCGACATCCTGGACCCGACACAGGGGCGCACCTTTGTCGGTCGTATCGTGTTTGCCTCCTTGTGCGACAAGTTGTTCGATATTGACGAGAAACTCACCGTAATTCCCCAGTTGGCGACCGGCTACGAGTGGTCGGCCGACAGCAAGACGCTGACCATCAAGCTGCGTACCGACGTGACATTCCACGACGGCGAAAAGATGGATGCGGCGGCGGTCAAGTTCAACCTTGATCGCCACAAGACCATGGCTGGCTCCCAGCGCAGCGGCGAGCTGCGTCCGCTGGCCAGTGTGGACGTGGTCGACCCCGCCACCGTGCGCCTCAATCTTTCGGTGCCGTTCACGCCCTTGCTGGCGGCACTGACGGACCGCGCGGGCATGATGGTGTCGCCCAAGGCGGCAGTTGCGGGCGGTGCGAATTTCGGGACCAAACCGGTTTGCTCGGGGCCGTACCGGTTTGTCGAACGCGTCGCGCAGGATCGGATCGTGTTCGAAAGATATCCCAACTACTGGAACAAGTCGGCGGTCAACTTCGACAAGATCACCTACACCCCGGTACCCGATGCCACGGTACGCCTGGCCAACCTGCGCGCCGGGCAGTTCGACTTTGTGGAGCGCGTGGCTTCAAGCGACATGGAGGGTGTCAGCAAGGACAAACGTTTCAAGACCTCGCGCATCACCAGCATCGGTTACCAGGGCATCACCATCAACCTGGGCAAAAGCGAGCAGTCGCAAAAGAATCCGCTGGGCCGGGACGCGCGGGTGCGTGAAGCGTTCGAGCTGTCGCTCGACCGCCAGGGTCTGGCACAGGTGGTGATGGACAACGAAGCCCTGGTAGGCAACCAGTGGGTGGCACCGAGCAACGCCTATTACGCCAAGGGCATGCCGGTGCCCAAACGCAACGTCGAGCGCGCGCGTGCACTGCTCAAGGAGGCAGGTGTGACCAATCCGAGCTTTACGTTGCTGGCAGCCACCACGTCGGAGGCACAGCGGCTCGCGCTGGTGGTGCAGGCCATGAGCCGGGACGCTGGTTTCGACGTCAAGATACAGACCACCGAATTCGCGACTTCCCTCAACATGGCCGACAAGGGGGATTACGACGCGCTTATCCTGGCCTGGAGCGGTCGGCCCGATCCAGACGGTAACCTGTACAGCTTCCATGGCTGCAAACAACCGCTGAACTATGCCGGTTACTGCTCGCCCGAGACCGACGCGCTGTTAAACCGGTCGCGCGAGCTGCGGGACCCGGTGGAGCGCAAGAAAGTGTTCGACCAGATCGCCGCCCGCGTCATCAAGGAGCGACCGGTGGTGTACCTCTACCACGTGAACTGGCTGTGGGCCTACAACAGCAAACTCGCTGGCGTGCGCAACGTGCCCGACGGGCTGCTGCGCGTACAGGGTCTCAAGATGAATTGAGCTGCGCCTCGCTACCGTATTGAAAGCGCGCAGCTGGCATGTTCGAGTTTTTCGTCAAGCGCCTGATTACCATCGTTCCTACGCTGGTATTTGTCTCGATACTTATTTTTGGTCTGCAGCAGCTGCTGCCGGGTGACCCGGCGCGGGTACTGGCGGGAGAAGACCAGGACCCGGCGGTGATAGCTTATCTGCGTGCCAAGCTGCACCTGGATGAACCCTTGCCGGTGCGGTATGCCTACTGGATGGGCGGTGTGTTGCGGGGTGACCTGGGCGAATCCGTGCGTACGCAGTTACCGGTGCTGGACCTGAT
>JANOCN010000518.1:0-4677 GCA_031412185.1 Betaproteobacteria bacterium
GGGTAACAATCGTTCCTTGGGACGGTGCCACCGCCACCCTGACGTTTTTCTCCGACATCACGGCTCGCAAGGTGCTCGAAGCCCAGCTCAACAGTACGCTGCAGGAACGCGAGGCGATCCTCAACAGCGCGCTGGTGGGCATTGCCTTTTCGGTAGCACGCCGACATGAGTGGGTCAATGAAAAGTATGCCGAAATGCTGGGATACCGACGCGACGAGTTGATTGGACGATCTTCTGTCCACGTGCACCCGGACCGCGTAGAGTGGGAGCGCTCGGGCGAGGAACAGCATGCTGCGCTGGTAGCCGATGGCACCTTTTCCAATGAGCGCCAGATGATACGGCGCGATGGAAAAGTGTTCTGGGTCCAGATGGCAGGGCGCTGCGTGCGCGACCGGGATCCGGATTCCGGCGTCATCTGGACGTTTCTGGACATCACCGGGCGCAGGCAGGCTGAAGACGATATCCGCGCGGCACTGGAGCGGCAAACCGAACTCAACGGTCTGCGCTCACGTTTTGTTTCCATGACCAGCCACGAGTTCCGAACACCCTTGGCCAGCATTCTGTCTTCGGCCGAGTTGTTGAAAGACTATGGCGACCGATTGCCAGACCAGGAGCGGCGACAAATCATCCAGACCATAGAGAGCAGCGTGCAGCGCATGACCGGTATGCTGGAACGCGTTTTGCACATCGGAAAAATGGAAGCACGGATGCTGGAGTTCAGGCCACACGAGCTTGACCCGCAGAAGCTTTGTTTGCAATTGGCAATAGACGCGCGCAGCCTGCACCCGCAGTCTGGCTGTGTGCTGGTGACTGAATTCGCGCCAGACGTCCCGCCGGGTCGTTACGACGAGAAGTTACTCCGGCATATTTTTGGCAACCTGCTGTCGAACGCCATCAAATACTCGCCTGGTGGCGGCGTGGTACGTTTCTGCATGGCGCGCGAAGGCCTGCGGGTCCGGTTCGACGTGTCCGACGAAGGAATAGGCATCCCGTCCGCAGAGATCAGCCATTTGTTCGAGTCTTTCCATCGAGCCAGCAACGTGGGCGATATTCAGGGCACCGGCCTGGGCCTGGCAATCGTGAAGAGTTCCGTCGATTTGCATGGCGGCCAGATCCAGGTGCGCAGCAAGCCTGGGCGCGGCACCTCGGTTAGTGTATTGATCTGACCGCAAAACCGTGGCCAACATCCTGATCATCGAAGACGAAACGCAAATTCGCGACAACCTGTCACGTTTTCTGAAACTTGAAGGACACCAGGTAAGGTGCGCTGCGGATGGTCTCGTCGGCATGGAATCGGCGCGCAGCGATGCTCCGCATTTGATTATTTGCGACTTCATGATGCCGCGGATGAATGGCCTTCAGGTGCTCGCCGCCTTGCAGAAGGACCCCGCACTCAATCACATACCGTTCATCATGATTTCTGCCAGCGCGGAGCCAGAGCGGCTTGCACAGGCCATTGCATTGGGTGCCCGCGCCTATGTCACCAAGCCGTTCCAGTTGGCGCAGCTACGCGCCCTGTTGGACCTTCACCTCACGGCGACATGATGGCACGCTTACCGCCGCCGCCGCTACCTGTTTTTGACAGCCAGGTGCTGGCAGCGATGTTCGGCGGCGAAGCGGGGGTGATCGCCACGGTCTTGCACACGTTCCGTGTCAGCGTGGGCGGCAGCATGCAGGATATCCAGAGCGCGCTGCGCCAGCAGGATTTGCGTGCTGTTGGCGCTGTGGCACACCGTATCAAAGGTGCCTGCCATATGAGCGGTACGCTGGCACTCGCGCAGGCTGCGCAGCAGGTGGAGTGGGCGGCAAAGCAGGGCGCAATGGCCGCCGCACGCGGGGCCTGCGCACAACTGGAGCATCAGTGGCGGTTGGTGCAGGAGGATGCAGCGCTCCATGCAGCATGCGGCTTTTGGGCGGGTGCCGTGACGGAACATCGGCAACCGCCATGAAAAAAGGGCTTGCACGGCAAGCCCTTTTCGTTGAAACAGGCCTGGTCTATTTCTTGGCTGCGCTTGCAGCAGGCTTGGCCGCGTTTGCCACCGGTGTTGCAGCCTGGGCCTTGGTGGACTTGGTCATTTTTGCATCTTCCTTGGCCTTTTTGTCAGCATCGGCCTTTGCTTTGGCTTCGTCAGCCATTTTTTTCTTCGCGTCGGCTTTGGCCTTCTTATCCGCTTCTTTTTTGGCTTTGGCCTCATCGGCCTTCATTTTGGCTTCAGCTTTGGGGTCTTTTTTGTCGTCCTTGGCGGCGGGTGCCGCAGCAAGTACGGCTGTAGGCTTGGTGTCGGCAGCCTTGGTGGCTGGTGTTGCGGTCGCCTTGAATGCAGCTCCGCCGACTGTCATGCCTTCGGCCGAGAACTTGGCGGCATTGCCCTCGCCGATGCCTTTGACACGTTCAATAAAGTCGTTCCAGTCCTTGAAACTGCCCTTTTTTCGCTCGTCGAGAATCTTGGCCGAAATACCCGGGCCAATACCCTTGATGCCGTCGAGTTCGGCTGCGGTTGCTTTGTTCACATCCACTGCGGCAAAAGCGGCGGCAGCGAACAGCATGGCCACAATGGCCAGAATCTTCTTCAGCATTTTGTTATCTCCAGTTAGGTAATACGCGGATGGCGGAATGGGTTGGTCGAACACCACCGCCAGCACCATAACGGCAGCGCTTACTCTTGCGTTGACCCGGCAAAGCCTGTATCGAAGAAAAGGGGACGCCTCGCGCCAGCAGGACAGAGCGTGATGGGCAATCACACGCTCAGGCCCTACAGCTCCTCGACCCGGCGTGCCGGGTAGCTGTCCCAGGCCTGGCACCCCGGGCATTGCCAGAAATGTTGTTTGGCTTCGAAGCCGCACGCTGCGCAGCGGTACCGGGTCAAAGGCTTGACGGCATGGTCGAGCGCCCGCTGCACCAGAGGATGGAACTGTTCGTGTTCGAGTTTTTCACCCGCAATCCATTTTGCGGCAGCGACCAGTGAGGGCTCGCGCTCCAGGTGGCGCAAATACCAGTTCCGCGCCGCAGCCGACGTCTCTCCAGTGTGGGTTTCCAGGGCAACGATGGCCTCCAGTACATCAATCGAAGGCGTCTGCGCATAGTGCGACTTGAGCAAGCCGAGGGTGGCGGTAGCACGGCCGGTTGCCCCGGCAAGTTGGGCCAGCTGGCCAGCAATCAGTGGAAGGGCAGCGGGTGCTGCCACCAGCACTTTCTCCAGAACCGAGAGGCTGGACCCCAGGTCAGCGCGTTGGCTCAGCAGCTTGGCCAGATCGATACGGGGCCGGGGAGCGTTGGGTGCGTCCTTGATGGCCTGTTCCAGCAGCGCCTGGGCTTTGCCGGGCTCATGCGCGGCCAGCAGTGCTGCCGACTGTTCACAGAGGTAGTGGGCCAGCCGCCCCGCAAAGCTCCCGTGGTCGGATTCATCCAGCCGCTTGGCAATGGCGGCTGCGTGTACCCAGTCGCGAGATCTTTCGTAGTTGGCCAGCAGGGCCAGTCGCGCCTCGGACTCGAATGGTGTGCCGTCCAGCTTGAGTAGCGCTTCCTCGGCCCGGTCAAGCAGGCCGGCGCGCAGGTAGTCCAGCGCGAGCGCATGCTGGGCCCGGTGCCGGTCCGCAGCGCTCAAGTCGCCGCGGGACAGCAGATGCTGGTGCACCCGCACAGCCCGTTCGTATTCGCCGCGGCGGCGGAAAAGGTTGCCCAGTGCGAAATGCAATTCCGATGTGTCCGGGTCGTTCTGGACCGCTTCGATGAACGCATCGATAGCCTGATCCTGCTGTTCGTTGAGCAGGAAATTCAGACCCCGGAAGTACGCTTTGGGCGCCCTGCGGTTTTCCAGCCGCAACTGGCGTAGATCGAAGCGCGATGCCAACCATCCAAGTACAAATGCGACGGGCAGGCCCAGCAGCAGCCAGCTGATGTCAAAGTCCATGTTGCGGGCCGGGTGCTGCAGGTTTGTCCGGCTCGGCTTTGGATGCCTGCGACAGGCGTTCACGCAGAGTTGCGCTGCGGTGTTTCCACCACCAGGGAGCCATACCCAGCGCTCCGACCACCAGCCCGGTGGCGAATGCTGCCAACACAATCAGCACCATCGGACTGCGCCACTGGCTGCCGAAGAAAAAATGCACGCTCGCGTCGTGCTGGTTATTCAGCGCAAATGCAAACAGCGTGAAAAAGATGAACGCCTTCAGTATCCACTTGAGCAACCATACGGTGTTTTTCATGGCGCGCCGTCCTGTCGCGACGGTTCAAGCTGGCGGGTTGCTTCGGCCAGCTTCGGCCACAATCTGCGCTGTACGCTGGTCCACCGATTCGCGCAGCGCTTTGCCGGGCTTGAAATGCGGTACACGTTTTTCCGGTATGGCCACACTCTCGCCACTGCGTGGATTGCGCCCCATGCGTGGCGGCCGACGATTGATCGAAAAACTGCCGAAGCCACGAATCTCGATCCGATGCCCGGCCACCAGCGCATCGTTCATCGCATCCAGGATTGCCTTCACAGCAAACTCAGCGTCCCTGTGGGTGAGTTGGCCGAAACGGTTGGCCAACTCTTCAACGAGATCCGATCGGGTCATGAAAAAGTCAAATGCAGGTCAGAAGCCGCCCGGCGCGGCATGCCGCCGGGCGATTCTTCACACGCCAGGGACTGGTCAGTTGTTGTCCAGCTTGGCCCGCAGCAAGGCACCGAGGCTGGTGGT
>JANOCN010000519.1:0-5845 GCA_031412185.1 Betaproteobacteria bacterium
GCCCAGCACCCCGGTCAGTTGCTTGCCGATTACCGCGTAAGCCCCTTCGCACAGCACCGCGCCAAAAACCAGCAGGTTCCCCAGCCATTGGGTGTCTGGCCCAGGTACGCCTGCCGGATGCAGTTCCGGTGCTGACCGGGACAGCGCCAGAATGCCCAAGCCGGCTACGGCGCATGCCGCTGCCGCCCACATGCGGGCACCCAAGCGCTCGCGCAGGAAAAGCCAGCTCATGAGCGCGATCACGGCCGGAATACTGGCCAGCACCACTCCGGCAGAGATCGCACTGGTCATGCTGACGCCATACAGCATGCAAATCGAGAACAAGAAATTTCCCAGGAACGATTCCATGAACAGCAGCAGCCTGGTGCGCGCGCTCAGTGGTGCCTCGCCCGCAGGTTTGCGGAGCCAGGGCAGCATGGCGACCACCGCAATACCAAAACGCAGCCAGGCCAACAGAAACACCGGAAGGATTGCCACCAGCGGCTTGGACAGGGCGACATAGGTACCCGTGAATACCATGCTCAGGGCCAAACATGCGTAGGCGACAAGCCGGTTGTTGGAACGGGTCATAAGGTGAAGGCGATGAGGATGCGCTGACCCGAAGTGCGGCGGTTTCCGCCTGTGACGGCAGACAAGGCAATCGGCAAAAATGGCTCCCATTGTGCGTGATGCCGCAGCCCGGACTGGCGCATGCAGCGGCAGGCACAATCGGGCCGAGCTGTCGGGAGATTTCCATGCGATCCATGCACACACCGCCTTGCCTGGTCTGGCTGTCGGCCGATCACCGCCTGCTGGGCGACGAGGGCGACGAAACGCCATTTTCTGCGGTTGCAGACGTCTACGTACGCGCCGTGAAGAACTGCGCAAAAGCGCAAGCGGTGTTATTCCCGCTGGCAGCTATTGAACAGATTCCCGCACTGCTGGATTTGGTAGACGGCGTACTGCTCACCGGTTCGCCGTCGAACGTGCATCCCGCGCATTACGGCCAGCCGGTGGCCGACCCCACGCTGCCCCTGGACCCGCAACGCGATACCCTGACCCTGGCGCTGGTGCGTGGCTGTATCGACAGCGCGGTGCCGCTGCTGGGGGTGTGCCGTGGTTTCCAGGAAATCAATGTGGCGCTGGGGGGGTCTTTGCACCAGCGGGTGCACGCAGTGCCTGGCTTGCAGGACCACCGCGAGCCGCGAGGTGCTGCGCCAAGTGTGCAATACGCGCCGCGCCACCAGGTCCGCTTTCAGGCGGGCTCCGTATTCGAGGCTTGGGCGGGTGCCGGGGAGGCTAGTGTGAACTCGCTGCATGGCCAGGGCATTGACCGCCTGGCCCCCGAATTGCATGCGCTGGGCCACGCACCCGATGGCCTGGTGGAAGCGTTTGCAGTTCAAGGCGCGCGCGGTTTTGCCTGCGCCGTGCAGTGGCACCCGGAGTGGGACTGCGCCGAAAACCGCTTGAATGCGGCATTGTTTGAAGCTTTTGGTGCAGCCTGCAGACAGCGCCAAATTGCCCGCCGCGACGTTGTAGCAACGGATCGGGTGATCCAGGTCGGGAGCAACTGATGGACTTGCCGAAAATTGACACGCGGCTCATTCAGCAACTGGACAGCGACCACTTTCTGCACCCATTTACCGACTTCAAGGACCTGGCAACACGTGGCGCGCGGGTGATTACGCGGGGCGAGGGCATTTACGTCTGGGACTCGGAGGGAAACCGCCTGCTGGACGCGATGAGCGGGCTGTGTGCGTCAACGTGGGGTATGGGCGCCGGGAACAGGCGGACGCGGCCCACCAGCAGATGCTGACGCTGTCGTTTTACAACAGCTTCTTCCAGACCACCAATGTCCCTGCTGTAACGCTTGCGGCACGGCTGGCGGGGCTTGCACCCAAGGTCGCGGGCAGCGGCTTCGAGTATGTTTTCTACTCGTCCAGCGGCAGCGAAAGCAACGACTCCAACGTGCGCATGGTGCGCCGTTACTGGGACTTGTTGGGCCAGAGCGAGCGCAAGGTAATCATTGGCCGCAACAACGCCTACCACGGCAGCACCATGGCTGCGGCATCGCTGGGTGGCATGGTCGGCATGCACGCCCAGGGAGACCTGCCGATCCCGAACATCAGCCACATCGAGCAGCCGTATTTTTTCGAGTTGGGCCTGCCTGGCGAGAGCGCTGATGAATTCGGGCGCCGCGCGGCCGGCTGGCTGGAGTCAAAGATTCTGGCGCTCGGCTCGCACAAGGTAGCGGCCTTTATTGCCGAGCCGCTGCAGGGCGCCGGTGGCGTGATCATTCCGCCCGCAAGCTACTGGCCTGAGATTCAGCGCATCGTCGACCGGTACGGCATCTTGCTGATCAGTGACGAGGTAATTTGCGCTTTTGGCCGACTCGGACACTGGTTCGCCTACGAGAAGTTCGGCTACAAGCCTGATCTGGTCACTTTTGCCAAAGGTGTGACGAGTGGCTACGTGCCATTAGGAGGTGTCATGGTGGGCCAACGTGTGGCTCAGGTGTTGATCGAGCAGGGCGGTGAGTTCAACCATGGCTACACCTACAGCGGGCACCCGGTGGCGTGTGCCGTGGCGCTGGCCAATCTGGACCTGATGGAGCGGGAGCACTTGCCCGAGTATGTGCGGGACGATATTGGCCCGTATCTTGCAAAGCAGTTTGGGATGCTGAACAACCATCCCTTGGTGGCGGGTGCTGAAACCTGCGGCCTGGTCGCCGGCCTGGTGCTGGTCAGGAACGCAGTGACGCGTGCTCGGTTCGACCCGGCGTGCCAGATCGGTATGGTGTGCCGGGCGCACTGTTTTCGCAACGGGTTGATCATGCGTGCGGTGGGGGACCGCATGATCATTGCGCCGCCACTGACCATGACGCATGGCCAGATTGACGAGATGATGGCGCTGATCACGCGCTGCCTGGACTTGACGTTGGGTGACGCACGCCGCAACGGTTGGCTAAACTAAAGAGATTCAACAGTCGGCAAGACAACAACGGGGCGTGAGCGCGGAAAAATACACCATGGTTGACACATTTTCCAGGACAGGACTTTAGGTCGTGGCGATCGCAACAGGCACCCCCGGCAAGACCACAGCCAGCACGGCTGGGACACCGTTTCTGCAACTGATCTCGGTCGTCAAGCAATTTGAAGAAGCGGTGGCGGTGGACGGCGTAACGCTGGATATCCGGCAAGGCGAGATTTTTGCATTGCTGGGCTCGTCGGGTTGCGGCAAATCCACCTTGTTGCGGTTGCTGGGTGGTTTCGAGGTGCCCACGGCAGGCCAGATACTGCTGGAAGGGCAGGACCTGGTGCGGCTGCCACCCAACGAGCGCCCGGTCAACATGATGTTCCAGAGCTACGCGCTGTTTCCGCATATGACGGTGTGGGACAACATCGCCTTCGGCCTGCGCCGCGACCGCTTGCCCGGCAGCGAGATATCGAGCCGGGTCGAGGCGATGCTGGAGATGGTGCAGCTTGCCCCTTATGCCAGGCGCAAGCCGCACCAGCTCTCCGGCGGCCAACAACAGCGCGTGGCTCTGGCGCGCAGCCTGGTCAAGCGGCCGAAACTCCTGCTGCTGGATGAACCTCTGGGTGCGCTGGACAAGAAACTCCGTGAGCGCACCCAATTGGAGCTGGTGGACATCATCCACCAGGTGGGTGTGACCTGTGTCATGGTGACACATGACCAGGAAGAAGCCATGACCATGGCCACCCGTATCGGGGTGATGAGCGAGGGCCGGATCCTGCAGGTGGGACGACCAGGTGACATCTACGAGACGCCGAACTGCGTCTTTGTGGCCGGCTTCATCGGCAGCGTGAATCTGTTCAAGGGTCGGGTTACGGAAGACGAAGCAGACCACGTAATCGTCGAATCGCCCGAATGCCGCCACTACGTCAGCCACGGAATTACCGGGACGCCGGACATGCAGGTACATATTGCCGTCCGGCCAGAGAAGATCGGTATCCAGCAGCATCCCCCTGGCGTCGATGACTACGACAACCCTGCTGAGCGGGGTTTCAACACTGCCCACGGAACCATCCACGATCTGGCCTACCTGGGCAGCCAGACCATCTACCACGTTCTGCTGGATATGGGCGCCACCGTCAAGGTGACCAAAGCCAATGATGCACGCCATGACGAATCGCGGCTTGCGCCCGGCGACAAAGTGCATGTGTGGTGGTGGGGCAGCGACCTGGTGGTGTTGACGCAATAGCACCGTGAGCAACTCCATTTCGTCAGTGTCGCCCGCACCGTCCCATTCCATCCCTGCTGCGCACAGCCTGGTGGAGCGCCTGATCGGTAGCCTGGGCCGGCGTTTTGTCATTGGTGTGCCGATGGTGTTTCTGCTGCTGGTGTTTGCGCTGCCGTTCCTGGTGGTGTTGCGTATCAGCCTGTCAGAGACCGATGGCGTGCAGTTCGGCGAATTGCTGACCTGGCAGGACGGTGTGTTGCAGCTCAAGCTCAAGCTGGGTAACTACCTCACGATCCTTTTTGGCGACGACCTGTACCTGCGGGCCTACCTGTCGTCATTGTGGTTTGCCGCGCTGACGACCGCCATTTGCCTGTTGATCGGTTACCCGTTTGCCTACTTTCTCGCGCGCAGCAGGCCCGCTATCCGCCCCGCGTTGTTGATGCTGCTGATGTTGCCATTCTGGACATCATTCCTGCTGCGTGTGTACGCCTGGAAGATGCTGCTGGCAGATAACGGCGTATTCAACAACATCGCCATAGCCTTCGGGCTGCTGGAGGAGCCGCTCAAGATGATGAACACACCGTTTTCGCTGACACTGGGCATGGTCTATACCTACCTGCCGTTCATGGTGTTGCCGCTCTACGCCAACCTGGTCAAGCTTGACCTGCGCCTGCTGGAGGCGGCCCAGGACCTGGGTGCATCGCCCTGGCAGGCGTTCTGGCGTATCACCGTGCCCCTGTCGCGCAGCGGCATCATCGCCGGGGCCCTGCTGGTGTTCATACCCTGCGTCGGCGAATACGTGATCCCCGAGTTATTGGGTGGCCCCGAGACGCTGATGATCGGGCGGGTGTTGTGGGATGAATTTTTTGCCAACAACGACTGGCCCATGGCGTCTGGCGTGGCGGTGGTGATGGTGCTGCTGATCATGGTGCCGCTGGCTTTGTTCAACAAGTACCAGGCCGAGAGTTCGGTGGGGGCAGGGAAATGATCAACCGGGCCGGGCAGGCTACGTCGCGGCTCTGGCTGTTTGGCGGGTTTTTGTTCTTGTACCTGCCCATCATCACGCTGGTTATCCTAAGTTTCAACGAAAACCCTCTAGTGACCAGCTGGACCGGCTTGTCACTGCGCTGGTACGCCGAACTGGCCAACGACGACGCCCTGATCGAAGGCTTCACCCTGTCGCTGAAGATCGCACTGGCCACCGCCACAACATCAGTGCTACTGGGCACTTTTGCTGCGGTGGCTATCACCAGGTTCAAGCGTTTTCCCGGCCGCACGCTGATGAACGGCATGGTGAATTCGCCGCTGGTGATGCCGGAGGTCATCATTGGCCTGTCGCTGTTGCTGATGTTGGTGTCGGTGCAGCGCGCCACTGGCGTGCCGGAGCGCGGCATGTTGACGATCTGGCTCGGGCACAGTCTGCTGGGCATGGCGTATGCAACGGTGGTTATTTCGTCGCGCCTGCAGGAGATGAACCCGCAACTTGAAGAGGCCGCGCTGGATCTTGGTGCCAAGCCCTGGCAGGTATTTTTCCTGATTACCTTGCCACTGATCGCACAGGCGCTGGTGGCGGCGTGGTTGTTGACCTTTACCTTGTCGCTCGACGACGTGGTGTTGTCTGCGTTCCTCTCCGGCCCCGGCTCCACCACCTTGCCGATCACGATT
>JANOCN010000520.1:0-1646 GCA_031412185.1 Betaproteobacteria bacterium
CCGGTGACACGGCCGATGGTCTTGTCGTACCAGCCCTGGGGTGGGCCGGTGCGGCCGTGGCTCTCGATACTCGGGTCGTGCCAGATCGAAGACAGCATCGGGTCGAGTGTGAAGCTGACGAACATCGAGATCAGCACGGCCACCACGATGGTCAGCCCGAACTCGTGGAAGAACTTGCCGATGATGCCGCCCATGAATCCGATGGGCAAAAACACCGCCACGATGGACAGGGTGGTGGCAAGCACCGCCAGGCCAATCTCCTGGGTGCCATCCAGCGAAGCCTGGAATGGCGCCTTGCCCATCTGCACATGGCGCACGATGTTCTCGCGCACCACGATAGCGTCGTCGATCAGCAAGCCGACACACAGACTCAGCGCCATCAGGGTGATCATGTTGATCGTGAAACCCAGCATGTCCATGAACAGGAAGGTGCCGATGATCGCGATCGGCAGCGTCAGGCCGGTGATGACGGTGGAGCGCCAGGAGTTGAGAAACAGGAACACGATCAGCACCGTGAGCAGCGCGCCCTCGACCAGTGTGCGGCGCACGTTGTCAACCGATACGCGGATCTGCCGTGAACCGTCGACGATCTGCTCCAGGCGCACGCCGGGGGGTAGCTGCGGCGCCATTTCGGCCAGCGCTTTCTGCAGGCCGTCGACCACCGCGATCGTGTTCTCGTCCTGCGACTTCTGAACTGTCAGCAGCAGGGTGCGCTGGCCGTTGTAGAGCGCCAGGCTGTCGACCTCCTGCGCGCCATCGACCACACGGGCCAGTTGCTCCAGCCGCACCGGCGAGCCGTTTCTGCGCGTCACGATGATCTTGGCAAAGTCTTCCGGCCGTTGCAGGCGCGCCTCGATCTGCACCACGCGCTCCTGTTCGCGCGAGCGGATCGCACCCACCGGCAGGTCCTGGTTTTCGCTGCGTACGGCAGCTACCACCTGGTCGGGCGTGAGTGCAAGGGCTTCCAGCGCCTGCGGATTCAAGTAGATATTTATTTCGCGTTTGGTGCCGCCGACCAACGACACCGAGCCTACGCCGCGCACGTTCTCCAGCCGCTTCTTGAAGGTCTGGTCGGCCCAGTTGGTCAACTCCACGTCCGACATCGGCTTGGTGGCCCCCTTCTGCGCCGCGCTGCCCGTGTCCGGCAGTACTGCCACCGACCACACGGCGCGTGCCGACGGGTCGAAACGCAGTACGCGCGGCTCTTTCACTTCGGTGCGCAGCAGCGGTTTGATGGCCGCAACCTTTTCGCGCACGTCGTCGGCCGCCTTGCGCCCGTTGATGTGCAGGCCGAACTCTATGATCACCACCGACTGGCCTTCATAGGTGCGCGAGGTCAGCGCATTTATGCCGGCAATCGAGTTGACACCTTCTTCCACCTTCTTGGTGACTTCACTCTCCACAATTTCGGGCGACGCGCCCGGGTAGTCGGTGATGACCACCACCACCGGGAAGTCGATGCTGGGGAACTGGTCGATTTGCAGGCGTTGGTAGGAGAACAGTCCCAGTACCACCAGGGCCAGCATAACCATGGTGGCAAAAACCGGGTTCTGCAGGCTGACGCGGGTAAACCACATGGTGCGGCCCTACTTGCCAGCGGTGCTGAACTTGATGGTCGTGCCTTCGCGCAGCGTACCGACTGAACC
>JANOCN010000521.1:0-1880 GCA_031412185.1 Betaproteobacteria bacterium
ACTACGGCTTCTGGCTGGGCGACGCTTTTGCCTCCGGTGGTTCGGTTGGTTATGACCACAAGAAGATGGGCATTACCGCGCGCGGTGCCTGGGAATCGGTCAAGCGGCATTTCCGCAGTTTGTCGATCAATACGCAGACCAGCAGCTTCACGGTTGCCGGGATTGGCGACATGTCAGGCGACGTGTTTGGCAATGGCATGCTGCTGTCGCAACACATCCGTCTGGTAGTGGCTTTTGACCACCGGCATATCTTCATAGATCCCAGTCCCGATGCAGCGGCCTCGTTCGCCGAGCGGCAACGGCTGTTCTTGCTGCCGCGCTCCAGCTGGGACGACTACGACAAGACACTGATCTCCGAGGGCGGCGGTGTCTATGCACGCGCCGCTAAGTCGATCCGTCTGAGCCCGCAGGCATGCGCGGTGCTGGGCACCAGCACACCGGAGTTGACGCCGGTTGAGCTGTTGCGGGCGATCCTGCTGGCACCCGTGGACTTGCTCTACAACGGCGGCATCGGCACCTACGTGAAAGCCAGTTTCGAGAGCCATGCCCAGGTAGGTGACAAAGCCGGTGACGCTTTTCGCGTGAACGGCAGCGAGCTACGCTGCAAGGTGCTGGCCGAAGGCGGAAACCTCGGCTGCACCCAGAATGGCCGCATCGAATACGCGCAGAAAGGCGGCCTGATCTACACCGACGCCATCGACAACTCGGCCGGCGTCGATTGCTCCGACCACGAGGTCAACATCAAGATACTGCTTGGTCAGGTGGTCGAGGCTGGCGACCTTACGCTCAAGCAGCGCAATGACTTGCTGGCCTCGATGACGGACGAAGTGGGCTTGCTGGTGCTGTCGGACAACTATTACCAAACCCAGGCGCTGGAGATCGCCAATCACCGCCCGCTGTACCTGCTGGAGGGGCAGCAACGCCTGATGCAGTGGCTGGAGGCGGCCGGACGCTTGAACCGCGCCATCGAGTTCCTGCCCACCGACGACGAAATTGCGCGCCGCCGTGCCCGCAAGACCGGGCTCACTGCGCCAGAAGGTGCAGTGGTTCTGGCCTACGCAAAGATGTCAGTGTTCGACGAGCTGTTGGCCAGCAACCTGCCAGACGATCCGTACTTCAGCCGCGCCCTGCGAGCCTATTTCCCCAGAGTGCTGAGCGAAAAATTCGGCCCGGCCGTGGCCAGCCACCCGCTCAGGCGCGAGATCATCGCAACCTTCATTACCAACACCGTGATCAACCGGACCGGCGCGACGTTTGTGAACTTTATTGCCACGGAGGCTGGGGCTACCGCAGCCGATGTGGTGCGCGCCTTCACGCTGGCGCGCGAGGTGTTCGATCTGGAGCGCCTGTGGGACCAGATCGACGGCCTCGACTACCGGGTCGACGCGCAATTACAACTCGACCTGCTGGGCAAACTCACGGCGATTGCACAACGCGCGTCGCGCTGGATGTTGCGGGCCCGTGCCGACACCAGCGGTAGCACCGACCTGCCCAGCCTGATCAGCCGCTACCAACCGGCAGCGCGCGAGATGCGTGCCCGTTTGCCAGACTGGTTGCCAGCCAATGCGCAGGCGGGCTGGCAACAGGCCTCCGATGCCCTGCTGCAGGCTGGCGTGGCCTTGGCTTTGGCGCAGGACCTGGCGGCGCTCGAGTTCATCTTTCCGGCGCTGGACCTGGTTGACCTGGGGCAGGAAGCTGGTGCTACGCTGGAGCAGGCGGCGCGCGCTTACTTTGGCATTGACGCAGAACTCGGCCTGACCTTGTGGCGTACCGAAATCAACCGCCTGCCCACCGACACCTTGTGGCAGACCCAGGCGCGCGGCAGTGCGCGTGACGATGTGTATTCGATTGCCAGTCAGATTACGCTGGGGCTGTTGTCG
>JANOCN010000522.1:0-5078 GCA_031412185.1 Betaproteobacteria bacterium
TCTATGGCAGCCAACTCGTCGATGGTGACCGCCCGGATTTCGGCTGCATCGTTGCCCAGGTTGTACAGATTCCAGCGCAGCTGGGCTTCCGAGCGTTCGGTGCGCCGGTCGATCGGACGGTTGAATTCAGTCTCGGACGCCTGGCCACGCACCACACTCAAGCCCACGCTGGGGCCTAGCCGCGAACGCGCCTGGATACGTCGCTCGCCGGTAGCTTCGAGAAGCGACCGCGCAACCCGCACCTGCGGCTCAAACGGCAATACACGCGCCAGCAATGCAGGCAGGCTTTCGGCCTGGCCGACGGGTGCAGGCTGGGGCGACACTACAGGCGCCGCCGCAACTGCAACCGCAGCGCCCTGCCCCAACGCTGGCGGCGAGAGGTTCGCCAGAATGCCTGCGCATAACAGCACCCGCGCAAGCGCAATCAATCCAAAGCCCGACAGGCTGCCAGGATGGTCCATCAACGCTCCTGCAGTGCGCGCTGAACACCGCGCAGCACCGGTTTGAGCAAATACTGCATGACGCTGCGCCGACCGGTCAATATGCCCACATCGACCGGCATACCGGCTGTGATGGGCAGCGCCTTGCCGTTGGCTTTTAACTGATCGCGGGCGGCGGCCAGTTGTACTTCGAAATAGGGCTCGCCCTTTTCGTCCACGACGGCATCCGCGCCCACGCGCTCCACCGTAGCCTCCATCTGGCCGTAGCTGCTGGAGTCGTAGGCCAACACGCGTACGTTGGCCTTCTGCCCGGCACGAATAAAGCCGATGTCGGCCGGAATCACGCGCACGTTCATGCGCAAGGTGGATTCGTCGGGAACCACCTCCAGTATCGGCTTGCCTGGCGCGGCAATACCGCCCACGGTGGAGACCAGCACGCGGTTGACGACGCCGTCCATGGGCGACACCACTTCGCGCCGGGCCACGCGGTCCTCACGCCCGGCAAGCGTGCTTGCCAGCGTTGCCGCTTTGGTTTCGAACTCGCTGCGCTGGGTGCCCCATTGCGAACGCGACCGGGCATCGGTCTCGGTGCTGGCGGCCTGCGCTTCGGACAAACCCGCCGCGAGGCGCGGCAGCGATTGCTGCAAGGCATCGAGTTCTGATTTTTGCGACATCAAACGCTGTTGTGCCGACAGGTAGTCGGCGCGTGCTCCGGCACCCTGTTTGAAAAGCCGCTCCTCGATGGCAAAACTTTCCTCACCAACCGCAACCGCTGCCTGCAGCGCCTGGATGCGTGCCCGTGCTTCGGCGATCTCGCCGCGCTTGCGCAACACCGCTTCCCGTGCCACCTGCCCATTCGACTGGTACTCGCGCAAGGCGTCGCGCCAGAGCTGGGTTTCCTTCTGAACGAGTTCCGGTGCGTCGCGGCGCCACGCCTCCTCAAACCGCGGCGCAGTACCACTGAGCAGCGCCTCGACCCTGGCCCTACCCGCCAGAGCGCCCAACCTTTGCTGGCGGCTTTCACCCAGGTCGGCGTTGTATTGCGCCGTATCAAGCCGGGCCAGCACCTGCCCTTTTTTGACGGCCTGGCCGGGCACCACCAGCATTTGCTGCACGATACCACCCTCCAGGCTCTGCACTTCCTGCAAGCGACTCGGCGGCACCACCGCACCGCGCGCGGCCACGGCAACATCGAGCTCGGCCAGTATGGCCCAGGCCACTGCGACCACGAGAAACAACACAATCACACCGACCATGACGGCTACAGTTCGGCGCGGGCCGCGGTCCGGATCGTGGTGCGGTGCCGTCAAGGGCCGGGCGGTGGATGGGTCGGTCATGGCAGTGCGATCGCGCCACGCATTTTGTTGCTCATACCGCAGCTTTCAATGCGACCTGGGCACTGCCGGCAGCGGCGCTGGTGCTGGATGCGCTGGCCTCTTCTGCGTTGCGCTGAGACAGCGCCCGCAACACATCGTCGCGCGGCCCGTCGGCCACGACCCGACCGCGGTCGAGCACGATCAGCCGGTCCACCAGGGCCAGCATTGCCATGCGGTGTGTCACCAGGACGATGGTGGTGCCGGTGAGCGCACGCAGGCGGGCAATCAGTTTTTGCTCGGTCGCCGGGTCGACCATGCTGCTCGGCTCATCGAGCAGCAACAAGCGAGGTGCACTCAGCAGCGCCCGCGCAATAGCTACGATCTGCTTCTGCCCGCCCGACAGGCGTTCGCCGCGCTCGCCTACCTGGGTACCGATACCGGCTGGAAGCTGCGCCACTATTTCGTCCAGGCAAGCGCCGCGCATGGCGTTCAGCAAAGCGGCATCGTCCGCCTGCACCCGCCCCAGCTCGATGTTCTCGCGCAACGTGCCGTGGAACAAGGTCACGTCTTGCGGCACATAACCAATCTGGCGCCGCAAGGACAACGGCTCCAGTTGCGTGATCACCAGGTCATCCACCAGCACGCTGCCGGTGGTCGGGGCGTACTGGTTCAGGATCAGCTTTAGCAAGCTGCTCTTGCCCGAGCCGAGCTTGCCAATCACCCCGACGCGCTCACCGGCGCGGATTCTGAGGTTCAGGCGCTCAATGACCGGCGGCGTTTTAGGGTAGGCGAAACTCATGTCGCGAAACTCAAGCGCCCCGGATAGCGGTGGTGCCTGCAGGCTGTCTTCGGCGCTGTCGGTGGGTGCCGCCATGATTTTGTCGAGTGCGCGGAAGCTGAGTTTGGTCTGCTCCCAGCGCACCACCAGATTCGCCAGTTGGCTCACCGGGGCCAGCGCACGCCCGGTCAGCATCGCCACGGCGATGATCTGACCCAGCGTCAGGGCGTGCTCACTGATAAGCAGCGCACCCACCCCAACCACCGCTATGCCGGCCAGTGCCAGCACAGCGGCATTGGCGTAGTTGACGCGTGACGTGATCTCGCGGGTTTCAAGGCTATTGTGCGCAATCGCCTGCGTCAGACCCTCCCACTTGCGTCGGCTCCAGGCCTCGGCCCCCAGCGTCTTCACGGTGTCCAGGCCGTTCATGGTTTCAAACAGATGGGCGGTACGCTGTGAGCTTTCCTGCATCGACTCGTTGACCTTGCGTGCCAGCGGCCTGCGCGCGATCAGGGCAATGCCGAGAAGCAGCGGAATGGCAAGCAGCGGGATCAGGGCCAGCCATCCACCGACCAGGGCGATGACCGCGAGGAAAAGCACCATGAAAGGCAGGTCGCCCAGCACGGTGAGTGTGCCGGTCGCAAAAAACTCACGTACCGCCTCGAAATCTCGCACAGTGTTAGCCAACACGCCTCCGGACGCTGGCCGGTCAGCTGCCCGCATACGCAGACACTGGGCAAACACCTGGGCCGACAGAGCAACGTCCATACGCCGCGCCGCCGCCTCCAGCAGGTGGCTGCGCAACAGACGCATCGCCATCTCGAACCCGATCACCAGCACTGCAGCCGTGCTGAGCACCGCCAGGCTGCTCATGGCGTTGTTTGGAATGACCCGGTCGTACACCGCCATGCTGTAGAACGGCACCAGCGCGCCGAATACGTTCAGCACCAGCGTACCCAGCAGTGCCCAGCCGAACATCCAGCGGTTGCGGTTGAAAGTGTCCCAGAACCAGCGTCCGGCCTGCGGCAGCGTGTAGAGCAGGCTGCGTTGGTCGAAGTGCAACGCCGGGCGAACCGCCCACCAAGACGCTTGGGGGACTTCTGCCGACAATGCCGCGGCATCGAGCCATGAGACACCGTCAATACCCGGTAAATGGCATTCGAAGCGACCGTCGCGCAACGACAGCACTACCGCACTCTTGCCGTCGGCCCCGATTACCAATGCCGGCATCTCGGTGGGCCGTCGGGTCTGCCCGGATGCCAGCAGGGTGCCCAACAACCCGGCCTGCTGGAGCAAACCCTGGACATCTGCCTGCGCCTCCGGACCCTGATGAGGGTCGCCGGCAACTACCAAACTGTCGCGCAAACGCTCCACCTGCACCGGGGTGCCAAAGAACCGCGCGAGAAACACCACGCTTTCGTGCAACGCGGGGGCAAGGAGATCAGTCATTGGCGCACTAGCTGGCTTTTCGTTTGATTGGAATGTAGTCTATTGTCGACACCTGCAATCCGTGGAATACGCCGGCGAAGGCCCGCCAAAATGCACTACACCATCGTACGGACTTCGATACCGCACCCAGGCGCAGCACCAGAGTACCCAATATCAGGACCAGAAAAAACGCCACAGCGCCTCAGTTACAAGAGGCTGTGGCGCATTCGCCCAGCTCTGCAGCAGCAGAGATCCTTGCTGCGGTGCAAGGGTCAGCGATCAGGCCGCTGCGGCGTGGCTTTCGTCGCGCGACATCGCCGCTATGCGGCGCAGCACTTCGCCGGCATCAGCACCGGCTTGCGCTTCCTCCGCTCCGCCCAGGCCACCGTTTACCGTGGTCTGCCCGTCTGAGCCCAGCAGCGCTTCGAGAGACTGCTGGTCGCCCAGCAAATCGGCCAGGCTCGGCAGCGTGATACCCGCCGCCGCCGCGTCTTCTACGGAAACACTGAAGTACACATCGGTCATGTCCACCGAGCTACCGTCGCTCAGCGTGGCGGCGCTGCGCTCCAGATGCAGGTTGCCCTGGCGATCCAGGAACGGCAACTCAATGTAGCCCAACGCCAGGCTGGCGATACCGGCCTGCGCCAGCGTCACCAGCTCACCCGCGTCGGTTGCGTGGTTGCCATTGGCATCGCGCCAGACCATCAGTTGTCCGAATGCTGTGTCGGCGTCGCTGGCAAGCCCGTCACCGTTGGTGTCGTACCCTGCCAGACCTGCAAAACCAGCGCCTTTGGAGTTCCCGCCGAACAGCTCACCGATTCCGTCAATCCGGCCATTGCCGTTCTTGTCTACAGCCAGAAACGCGTCGCCACCAGAGATCCAGCCCGATTTGACCGAGCCGCCGTTGCCAAACAGGTCGAAACCTGCCGTAGCGTCCGCGCGGCTGACGGTCTGGATGCCGTTGCCGTCGAGGTCGATCACGATCGGCGTGATGCCTGCATCGCGGGTCAGGTCGTTCTGCCCCGAAACCAGCGTGAAGTTGTCGGTCTTCGTCAGGTTGGTGGTGGCCACCGCGTTGCCGGTAACGTCGGAGTCCACCGTGTCATTTCCGCCAAC
>JANOCN010000523.1:0-2951 GCA_031412185.1 Betaproteobacteria bacterium
TCCCGGTTCCTCTATTGAAAAGGCTTGCCGGCTGGGCAAGGCGCGGGCAACACGTGCCGGGTCGTGAAATGAGTTTTTCATGGAAGGTTCGTTGAATCAGGAATAGCCAAGCCGCCCGCAGACCGGTCTGGCCGCAGGGGCATCTATAAAAGCGGGAGATTCAGCGAACCAACGGGGGGCCACGCGCCTGGAACGCGGCATGCCAACGGGCCGTGGCCAGGCCCGACAGCAGTGAGAGCACGGACGCGGGCAAGGCCAGCGAAAGTGCAGGAGTAGCTGCACCGGCAACAAGATCGCCGTGGCTGAGCTGGTCGTAGATGCGGCACTCGTCGCCAGCGTCCTGGTGGCCAGACCACAACGCAGTCAGGGAGGTGTGATGCTTATGGTCGTGGCTGTCGTCGTCTTGGCCGCTGCCATGGTCGGCATGAAGCGAACCGCCATCCACTGAAGGGTGCGCTGCTGTAACCAGCACACTGCCGAGGGGAGTGTGCACAACGCGGTGCAACACTCCCAGGCTTTGCCCGGCAAGCATCGCCCATACCAGCGCCCCGGCAACAACCAGCCGCCAGGAAAATTGAACGGTGCAGGCCAGCTTCAACGCGGGCTCAGCTACTGCACGGCAACTGCATCGGTAACGCGGTAGTAAAGACCATAGGGGTCATCGAGCAGAACCAGGAACCGGCCTTCGACCGTGACTGGTTCCATGGTGTAGCGAATCGGCGTCTTGGTCTTTACCTCCACCATGCTCTCGGGACCGCCTGCCACACAAAAACCGCAGGTAAGCGGTACCGAGGTCAGCAGAAAGTGTCTTTGCCGCTCGCCCGGTTCCAACGGCATCATGAAGCCCTGGATTCGCTGGGTCTTCTGGTTCAGCGCCATCTGGCCCATGGCAAAGACCGGCACCACCTTGTTCTTGTCGGTCTTGGTCTTCACATCGGTCAGCACCGTCCACGGCACCACGTCGGCACGTGGCTGCAGCGGTGCAAACGGGCTGTTGGCTCCGTGCACGCCGGCACCGGTGCCTGCCGGAACCGGGGAGCTGAGCTGGGCCAGTGCAGCTGCAGAGAACAAGGCCGAACACAGGACAAACGCGAACGCGGTGGCGGTTGACTTCATGGAATTACTCCGAAAAACGGTCTGGGGTCTCAGATTCGACATTGATTGGCCACCAAAGTTCTGGCGCAGCCAATACACGGCGTCAATGTACACGGCGTCAATGTACACGGCGTCAATGGCCGTGTTTCATGCCGCAGTATTTGCCAATTGCGATACCTTTGCAAGCGGCCTGCAGCTCCTTATGGCAGACATCTTCTTTCTTGCCCGATTCCAGACACTTGGCCGCAGCCTCATGCGCCGTGGAAATGGCACGGTGGCGCTGTATGTCTTCCTTGGTTTCCTTGTCGCCAGGGGGACCTGCTGCGATCACACCCATAGCTGAAGTCGCCAACACCACGGCACCCAGCAAACTTGCAATCCAACGCTTCATAAACTTCTCCAACAAGACTGTGACATCAAAATCATCGGGCCGTGATCGCTTAGCGTGAATTCAACAACGTAGTTACATCCAGGCGGTAAGCTCCCCACGCGGGTAGCAGCGCAGCGAATAATGCCACACCCAGCCCCAGCGCTGGCACCCACCATTCGGTCGGCAACCAGACCCAGCCAGTCAACGGCAGCGAACGCTCCGTTTGCAGCCAAACCCCCGCCAGATGCGTGACGCCATGGCCAAGGCCCAAGCCCAGTACGATGGCAGCCAGCGCAAGCAGCAGCGCTTCGCACACCACCAGCCCTGCCACTTTGGCTGGCGACGCACCCAGCATGCGCAGCATCGCCAGGTCGGCGCGGCGCTCGCGTACCGCGTTCCATAAGGCAATAAAGACGCTCAGCCCGGCCGTAAGCAACAGCACCGCACCAAAACCGCGCAGTACATCGGTACCCACACCGACCATGCGCAGCAGTCGGGTCACTTCAATGGCCGGTGCGGCTGCCTGCATCTCGGTTTGGGTATTGATGAAGCGCGGAAAACTGGCCGCCGCCAGCGGGCTCTTGTAGGTAATTAGCGCCAGCGTGATTTCACGCTCGGCTTGCATGATCTTCTGGTCTTCTTCGTCTTGCGCCGTAGCTTTTTCGTGCACTTGCCAGACCGACTCGGTGGCGGTGAGGACCAGGCGGTCCAGCACACACCCGCACGGTGCCAGGATGCCAGCCACCTGGTAGGGGTTGTCGCCGTGCTCGTGACCAGTCGCGCTCAGCCCATGCGAGCCCATGAAACGCTTGCCAACTGCCAGGCCGGTGCTGCGCGCTACCTGGGCACCGAGCACCGCCTGCATCGGCTGCGTCCACAGGCTACCTTGCGCCAGCGCCGCAGCGTAGTGCGACACATAGGCGGGCGATGTGCCAACAATCCGGAACCCACGAAAGGTGTCGCCCAGGCTGATCGGTATCAGTTGCGCCACCTGCGGGTTCTGCTGCAGTTCCTGAACCGCCTCCAGCGGAATATTGCCGGGCGGCACGTCAATGTGAAACACCCCCGCCAATATCAGCTGCATCGGGCTGCCCTTTGCACCCACCACTACATCGATACCCGCCAGATCGCGTTCGAACGCCTGGTCGAGCTGGGTATTGACCAGGAGCAAAAAGGTGATGGCACCGAGGCCCAACACCAGCAGCAGCAGGTTCAGCGCCGCCGCCAGCGGGCGCGACAACAGGTACTGCAGGGCAAGGGTCACGACTTTCATGCGGCCACTTTTCTCATGCAGCCACAGATGCTTCGGCTGAGGGCACCGGCGAAGGCGGGGTCGCCATGTTGCACACCAACGCTTGCGGCAGCGCACTGACCACGCGGCTATCGTGCGTGGCTATCACGAGTGTTGCCTGGCAAGCTTGTGCGCTGGCCAGCAGCAGCGCCAGCGCAGCCTGCGCCGCGTCATCGTCCAGGCTGGCTGTGAGTT
>JANOCN010000524.1:0-11387 GCA_031412185.1 Betaproteobacteria bacterium
CACCAGGATCGCAATCAGCATCAACAGCGTGAAGTAGGCCGCACCTTTGGCCAACCAGCCAAAAATGCGGTCTGCCATCGGCCCGGAGCGCGCTTTCTTCAAGGGTGGGGGGCTGGTCATAACACGTCCAGTAGACTGGCCAGACTGGTTGCTGGATAGCTCGTCTGCTGAAAGTGTAGTTGACACGCGGATACTCCTTGAAAACAGGCTCGATGAAGCTGGCCGCCGCCTACTTCAACGCAACCGGTTTGCCGGAGTTGTCGGTTACCTGCGCCCAGGTCTTTTCGATCGCAGCTATAACGTTGTCTGGCATAGGTACGTAGTCAAGGTCGGCAGCGATCTTGTCGCCATTCTTGAACGCCCAGGTAAAGAACTTGAAGGTTTCCGTGGCATTGGCCGGTTTGTCCTGCTTCAGGTTCATCAAGATGAAAGTGGCGGTAGAAATCGGCCATGCATTTTTCCCCGGCTGGTCCACGATTAGTTGAAAGAAGGTCTTGTTCCAGTCAGCACCTGCCGCAGCCGCCTTGAAGGTCTCGTCGTCGGGCGCAACAAAAACGCCGTCACGGTTCTTCATGAGGGTGTAGGTCATCTTGTTCTGCTTGACATACGAATACTCGACATATCCGATCGAGTTGGGCAGGCGGTTGACAAATGCAGCCACCCCCTCGTTACCCTTGCCTCCCGCGCCTACGGGCCAGTTCACTGCGGTACCTTCACCGACCTTGGCTTTCCATTCTGGGTGAACGCGGCTCAAATAGTTGGTGAAATTGAAGGTGGTGCCAGAGCCGTCTGCACGGCGCACCGGGGCGATGGCAGCATCCGGCAGGGCCAGGCCGGGGTTGAGCGCCTTGATCGCGGCGTCGTCCCACTTGGTGATTTTGCCGAGGTAAATGTCACCGAGCACCTGTCCATCCAGTTTCATCTGGCCTGGAGCGATACCCTTGACATTGATCACAGGAACTGTGCCCCCAATCACTGTGGGAAACTGGATCTGCCCCTTGGTCTTGAGCACGTCGTCGGTCTGGGGCATGTCGGAAGCACCAAAGTCAACTGTTTTGGAATCGATTTGTTTAATGCCGGCACCCGAGCCCACCGACTGGTAGTTGATCTTGACGCCTGTCGCCTTGTTGTAATCTGCAGCCCACTTTGCATAAACCGGTGCCGGGAAGCTGGCACCGGCACCAGTGATTTCCTGCGCGGTCGCCAGCGAGGCCCACGACAGTGAGCTAAGACCAATCGCGCTGACGAGCGCGATCTGTGAGTTGAATTTCATAAAAGTTCCTTTGCGAAGAAAGACGGACTGGACGCGACTTGGGGCAACTGTAAGAACGTTTTATGACGATGGTGTGACATGCGTCGCACGATTGGCTTGACCCGATCCAGCACTTGCCAGGCCATCCGGGTAGAAAATGGCACTATGACCCAAGAAAAAACTCCTGCTTTCTTGCCACTGACAGGCGTCTTTGAGCCTTCGGCCATTCAACAGCTTCCGGATGGGCGTTTTCTGGTGGTGGAAGACGAGAAGAGCCATCCCTTGAGTTTGGTCTCCATCACTGCGGATGGCATCGTTGAGACCAGCGCCCTCACCCCTGGATGGTTGCAAGTGTTCAGTTCTTTCTGGGAACTGGACGATCTGGAAGGACTGGCGCTCGACAGCACCGGATTTGTCTATGCCATTACCTCGCATTCGCGCGACGGAGACGGCGAGCGAAAGAAATCTCGTGACAAACTGGTCCGATTCCGGGTTGACGGAAGACACGTTGTCGATCCAAAGGTGGTGGACGGTCTGAAGCGCGCCATGACCGCGACACATCCCGTACTTGCTGCAGCCGCCAGCATTGCAGACGTGAAGACTGCTGGTGGGCTGAATATTGAAGCGCTGGAAATCAGCCCCGAACAGCATCGCCTGCTGATCGGGTTTCGTAGCCCGTTGCAGGGAGGTCGGGCGATCATCGCAAGCGTTGACAATCCGGCCGAGATCTTTGAGGCGGATGAGGGACCTCGCCTATCCAGTCATCTGGAATTGCTGGACCTGGGTGGCAACGGGATTCGTAGCCTTTCCCACGTCCCCTGCCTTGGCGGATATCTGGTCATCGCCGGGCCGGTCTCACGCGAGAAGGGTCATTTCAAGCTCTGGTTCTGGAGCGGTGAGTCTGGATCGTCGCCCCGCATGGTCACCGTATCAGGCCTGGAAGGCTTCGAGCGGGCTGAAGGAGTATGCCCGGCTGTCATCGATGGTGTACAGCGCATCCTCATGGTCAGCGACGACGGTGACCGGAAGGCCGGGCGTTGCGCCAGTTTCCTGTTGTTGGACCCGAGTCAATTGCAGATAGCGGCCTGAAACCAGGGTGCCACGTCTACGGGCGGGTCCTGGTCACGGGGGCAGTCGCATCAACGCGTTGCCCATCTGGACGCGAGCCCCGGGCTGCACACCCGCACACAACGCAAACCCGGTCGGGGCCAGGACGATGATGGTTGAGCCATGTTCGAACCAGCCAAGCTCCTGCCCCTTGCGGGCTGGGGCGATACAGTCAAAACGGCTCGGGCCGCGGTACTTGAGGTGCAGCAATACGTCGGCGAAATGCAGCCGTATGCTGGCCACCAGGATCGCAGCCACCGGCACCAGCGCGACCGGGTAGCCGCCGCGCGCCAGGCGGGTATGGATGACGGCCCGCTCATTCTTGCAAAACAGGCGCTGCACCCGTTTAAGCGCAATCGGGTTGACATTCCAGGTGTCACCGCTGATGTAGTTGACGCAGTGCACCTGCAAGTCGTGCGGCGCATGGAAGCGGTGGTACATGGCGGACGTAAGCCGCAGCGTCACGTAACAACCATTGGCGAACTTTTGGGCGTCTTGCGCAGAGCCCATCAGTTCGGCAAGGGTGTAGACAAAACCTTTGGCCTGGAACACCCGCCCATCCAACACGTCGCCGCACTCGCCCACGATTCCATCGCTCGGGCTGGTCAAGGTGTCTGGTGCGGCGTCCACGACCCGCGCACCCGCTTTGAGTTCTCGGGTAAAGCAGTCATGCAGGCTGTCAAAACGTGGCTTCAATGCATCGCCGAGATCCAGGTCGGTAAACAACTTCCAGAGTGCTATGGAAGCGCGGCAGACCAGTGGATTGCGAACCTTGCTGAACCGGCCCATGAAACGCGTCAGCAAGTTGCGCGGAATGCGGTTCGTCAGCAGGAAATTGATGTTTTCATTCAGGGCGATCTGCCGCAGCACGAGGTGGAACTTCATCGTAGCGTCATGTTCGTGTCATAGAAACAGTGGTTCCTATGAGAAACCCACCATGATCAATCCGGATTTTGAACTGGCTGCCATGGCCGCTGCGGTAGCAACAGCAGCGGCTCTCGTATTGCCCAGGGCCCGCCAACGGCTGGTGCTGTCGCTGGCCAAACATCCCTCGTTGACGGGCCACGTTCGCTGGGCCAAACGCCTGACGGCATGGATTCCAGGCTTCCAGTATGAGGAGCGGGCATTCTTTGGGTCGGACAATGCTGCGCCCGACGTGATCGCGCGTCGTAAAGCGGGATTCCGGCGTCTGGCCGAGACGTTTTCTGAACGTTTCCCGAAAACCATGGCGATGACGGCAGAGGCGCGCGCCACCCTGTCCGACCTGCAATTCACGGGTGCCTACCGGGTACCCTTCCCCTACAGCAGCTACCTTCGCAAGCACCTGACGGTGGGCGCATTCCTGGAGTCTTCTGAAGGCGTGATGGTGCACGACATCGATGGCAACCGCCTGTTTGATCTGACCGGCTCCTATGGCGTCAATCTGTTTGGTTACGACTTCTATAAATCGTGTATCGAAGAAGGCGCCCAGCGAGTCAAGAGCCTGGGGCCGGTTCTCGGGGCTTACCACCCCTGCGTGCTGTACAACCTGCAACGCTTGCGCGATATTTCCGGCCTGGACGAAGTGTCGTTTCATATGTCGGGCACCGAGGCGGTGATGCAGGCCGTCCGGCTGGCGCGCTACCACACCCGGCGCAGCCACATCGTCCGGTTTTGTGGCGCTTACCATGGATGGTGGGACGAGGTGCAGCCCGGCCCCGGAAACCCGATGCCCGCGCCCGCCACCTACACCTTGCGCGACATGCACGAACGTTCGCTGCGCGTGCTGCGTACGCGTCGGGATATCGCCTGTGTGCTGGTGAACCCCTTGCAGGCCCTGCATCCCAACGCACCGGCTCCAGGCGACTCGTCGCTGATGGACAGCAGCCGCAGAGCAGGCTTCGATCGCCAGGCAACCACCGATTGGCTGAAACAGTTGCGCCAGGTATGCAGCGAATGCGGCATCGTGCTGATCTTCGACGAGGTCTTCATGGGCTTCCGGCTGGCCCCGGGTGGCGCGCAGGAATACTTTGGGGTACGCGCCGACATGGTCACTTACGGCAAGACATTGGGCGGGGGCCTGCCGGTGGGTGTGGTGTGCGGACGCGCCGATTTGATGAAACGCTTCCGACCGGAACGCCCAGCCGATATCTGTTTTGCGCGTGGCACCTTCAATGCCCATCCCTACGTTATGGGTGCCATGCAGGTCTTTCTCGAGCGGCTGCAGAGCCCCGCAGTGCTGGCGCTGTATGCCGGCATGGACCAACGGTGGCTGCGGCGCGCAGCGCAGCTCAACCATGAGCTGCAGGACGCCCGATTGCCGGTGCGTGTTGCGGCCATGTCGAGCGTGTGGACAATCACCTACAACGAAGTGTCGCGTTACAACTGGATGCTGCAGTTTTACCTCCGGGTGCACGGGCTGGCGTTGAGTTGGGTCGGCAGCGGTCGCATCATATTCAGCCTGAACTACACCAACGAGGATTTTGACAATGTGGTGCGGCGGTTTGTGGCTGCAGTCAGGCACATGCAGGAAGATGGCTGGTGGGCGGCGCCAGCTGATCAGACCAACCGCGGGATCCGGCGCAGCATCCTGAAAGAAGCGCTGCGCCATCGATTTTGATGCTTCGAGGCTAAGAGACTCAGGTGGTCGGGTGTACGTGGGTCATCGGGTCCATCAATTCACCACGCATCAGATGCAGCGGTGCCTTGTAGTAGAGCCAGATGTCGTGAAACGGGTCGGTCAGAATTTTTGTGACCCACACCAAAGCAGTCCGGGCATCTTGCTGCACGACCAGTTGCGCGGCGCGAAACAGCAGGCCTGCCACACCCAGCGCGAGCCAGAACATGCCGACGTCACGCACAAATGCTTCCAGCGAGCTGTGGGGCTGAATAGCTCCAGACACGTGGGGTGCCAGCCAGATCACCAGCGGTGACAGCATCCACAAGCCCATAAGAACCACCTTGCGGTGCAGGTTGTAGCCCACCTTGATCTCCTCCTTGTGGATATGGGTGGCCTGGTTCACGGTGTCATAGTCGTGCGGCTCGAAGAAGAAGTGTCCGATCTGGCGCGTGGTCATGGACACCAGCCATGCGACCATCGCGGAAACCACCGGGTCAATGAATAACCAGACATACGCCGCCACAAAACTCAGCGCGCTGACCAGGTGCAAACTCTGGTTGATGCGATTGTGGTGGTAATAGCGGTGGTCATCCCAGCGCTGGACTTGCAGTGTCTTGAAGAATTCTTTCACGCTCGGGTCCTTTGGTAGAGAGGGGGAGGCAATACACAAACGTCGCGCTGTGGGAGGAATGCACTGAAGCGCACAGCTTGTGTGCCTCGATGGTGGGGGCTCTTGATGAAAGTTTGGTGACCGTGCGCCGTCACCTGAAAAACGGACCAGTTGTCATCAAACTGTTGCATCGGCATCCCATCATCAACGCATGCAGCATCCACCCAAAACATCGCAGGCATCGGACAATTCGCAAGGAATGGGCAGGGTACGGCGCTCGCGCCAATTGCTGCGCGTCGCAGTCGTCACAGAGTCATACCCGCCCGAAGTGAACGGTGTGGCCCATAGCGTAGCGCGCGTAGTCGATGGGCTGCGTGCACGTCAGCACGTAGTGCAACTGGTGCGCCCGCAGCAGGGTCCGCACGATGTGGCTGCCGAGCAAAGTCGACATTACGAGGTGCTGACCCGTGGTGTCCCGATTCCCATGTATGGCCATTTGAGGATGGGGCTGCCATCGACCCGGCTGTTGGTACAACTTTGGTCCCGGCATCCGCCAGATGTGGTGCATATCGCCACTGAAGGGCCATTAGGCTGGTCTGCCCTGCGGGCCGCACATAAGCTCCAGTTGCCGGTATGTTCCGAATTTCGCACCAACTTCCATGCCTACAGCCAGTTCTATAGCGCTGGCTGGTTGCGCCAGCCGATCATGGCCTACCTGCGCAGTTTTCACAATCAGTGCCACAGCACCATGGTTCCGACAGATGCGTTGCGTACGCAACTTGCACTCTCTGGCTTTAGGGACCTGTCGGTCGTTGCGCGCGGGGTAGACACGCAACTGTTTTCACCGCACAGGCGCAGCGCGGAGCTGCGCAGCCAATGGGGCGTGCAGGACGGCGATCTGGTGGCCTTGTATGTGGGCCGCCTGGCCCCCGAAAAAAACCTGGGCGTTCTGGTACAGGCATTCCAGGATTTGCGGTCCCGGCATCCACGAGCGCGCCTGGTGGTGGTGGGTGACGGGCCTTCGCGCAGCGCGTTGCAGGCGCAGTGCCCGCGCGCGATTTTTGCGGGCTTTCGCACGGGCGCTGAGCTAGCCGCCCACTACGCCTCTAGTGATCTGTTCCTCTTTCCCAGCCTTACCGAGACTTTTGGCAACGTGACGCTGGAGGCGATGGCCAGCGGCTTGGCCGTGGTGGCGTTCAACGACGCGGCTGCCGGGCAATTGATCACCCACCGGACCCACGGCTTGCTGGCCACAAAAGGCGATACCCAGGAGTTCTCCACTCTCACGAACGAAGCTGCGGACGATCTCGCCCTGGTACAACAACTGGGCCAGGCTGCCCGCGTGAAAGCGTTGGACCTGGGCTGGGAGAACATTTTGCACAAAATCGAGACTGTTTATGCCGCAGTCATGGTGCAAGCGAAATCTCCCGTGCACCCGCCCGTGTGGTCGCAGGTTCAGCGAAGCTGACGTCGGTGCGCTGCACATCGCTGGGGACACGCCTTGCAAGCGCGCGCAGACGCAGCAAAACTCTTCCGGCCGCTGCGTCCGTGCAGCAGCGTGTCACAGGAGGACCCTACTGTGCAAGCGTCAGGCCCGCAGTCTGCAGGGAGATGTCGAACAAACGCGCCTTGCCTGCGTAATAGCGGTCAAGCCGCCAGTCCTCAAGAATCTTCAAGGCCAGCGTGAAACGGTCGAAGTCGAGCCGATAGATATCGGAGATCGGGAAATCGGCCTCTGATTCAAGCGCCAGCACCAGCCGAGAAAGTATCTGGGCCGATTCATTGGCGGGGTCGCGCTCAATGAATTTTCTTGCCTCTTTGATGGCACGCATGTGATAAACCTTTGAAGTAAATATGTCAGTCCTGTGACAATGACAGATGGGTCAAGTTGCCGATGCAGTGCGCATCGCAAAACCGCAATTGCATTGCGAGAGCCGGGACTGTAGCAGGCCCCGCGATGATGCGCCATAGGCCACCTGGACGCCAGCATCGCCCCGCAGCGTGTAATGGTTTGATCAGGCTTTGCGCGGCTGACAAAGTGCCAGTGATTGCAAGGTATCGGGCAGACATAACGCTGAGGTCCATTCCCGCAACGCGAGTTTCCGCCTGGGCATTGTCCGTCACCGCCACGGCAATGGTAATGGCAATGGCAATGGCAATGGCAATGGCCGCAGAGTACCGCAAGCAGCGCCCGTCATTGCGCTGGTGGTTTGGTGTCAACTTCTGCCTCAGATTCAAAATCATCTGCGCAGCTCTCCCCCCGTCTCTTTCTGCGCATCGAGTTTGTCGCGGTATTCCTCCAGCAGATTCTCCAGCCGTACGCGTGCAATACCGGTAAACGGTTCGATGCGCAGCAAAGCCGCGCTAGCGCTCTTGTCTGTGCACTGGGCGATCAAATCGCGCCCGTGCTGGTAGAGTTTTATGTTCTTGTCTTCACAACTGGCCACCTGCTGTCCGCGCGTAGCCAGCGCAGATTCCGCCTGGGTTCTTTGCGCCTGGGTTTGCGCGAGGTCGCGCTCTGTGGTGCCCTGGCGCGCCGCCAGGTCGGCAATACGTTTCTCGAGCTCCGCCTTTTGTACTTGCAGGGTTTGTCGCTCGGCCGACAAGGCCTGTTTCTCCTGCGTCAAGGCGGTCAGCTCAGATTGCAGTTGCAGGCCCTTGGCAGCTTCAGACCGGGCACGCGCCAGCGCACCGCCAACCTGGGCGGCCAGTTTCTCTTTCTCCTGCGCAAGCGCCGTCCCCTGCGCATCGGCACCCGCAAGCTTCTCGACCAACGCGGCCTTTTCCTGTTGCACCTGCTGTAATTGCTGCTGCACGCGGCGCAGTGCCTCGCGCTCTCGTGTGGCCCGTTTGTCCGGGGCTTGGCTGGTACCCGCCAGCGGGGTGACAGCCAACACCAGCAGCACGACAAATGCAGATAGAGAGACACGCGCCATCAGAACTCTCCCATAGGATAAGGCTGACTCGATACGATCCGCTTTTTCATGCGGGCCGGGTCGGCACCGGCACCGCGCAGAATCCGCGCGAGCGCAGGCCGCTTCAGGTGTTCGGCCCAATACAAAGCCGTCAGGCCATCCTTGTCTGCCAGCTCCGGGCTGACACCGTGCGCAAGCAGCAATGCCAGCATTTCGGGTTGGTTCTCTGTGACAGCCACTGCCAGTACGTTGTCGCCAGAGCGGTCGACTACGCGGGCGTTGGCCCCTGACTCCAGCAGGACTTTGGCCACACCCAGATGGTTGAGCTTGACCGCATTCATCAGTGCCGTCAGACCGTTTTCTCCGACAGCCTCCAGATCGGCTCCGCTACGGATCAGCAGGCGGACCACGTGGGTTTCGCCACGCAAAGCCGCAGCGGCAAGTGGCGGCATGACACCACCCCGACCGTCTACCGGAGCACCAGCCTTGATCAACAGCCGTGCGGCCTGCGTCTGCCCTTCACGCGCTGCATCGAGCAACGCGGAGTCCGGTGCAAGCGGTGCACGTGCGTCACGCGCAGCAGCTACCAGCGTTGACTGCCATCGTTCAGGTGTCTTGAATCGCACCATGTCTTCGGCGGTCAGGAAACCGTTCTCGAGGCGCTCGCGATAAGCCAGCTGCGCGGGGTCCATCGCACAGCCACCGAGCGCGCCCGCCAACAGCGCTGGCAGCACGAGACGAGCCGCTTCAAAACTTCGCATTGAAGTAGATCTGGAATACATCTATGGAAAGCGGCAAGCCACGAATCTCGTTGCTCGACAGCCAGCGCGCGCTGAGCCAGGTGTTTTTGCCAAGACCATACTGCGCTCCCAGAATGAAGCCCTTGTTGTTAGTGCCACCGAGGTGGAAGTCCGAGTCGGCAAATGCGTCCAGCACCGCATCTGCTTCCAGGTAGCGGTAGGCTGCCGATATCTGCCAGTCATTCTTCAGTTGCATGCTCGGCATGCCGACGGCAAGTTGCGCCATGTAGCCGGTGGTGCGCGGTGCCACGTCCACACCGGTGCGGGCCAGCGTTTTGCTACGACTGAATCCAATGTTCTTCACATAGTCGCCGCTCAACATCACGTGCACCGGATTGAACAGGTTCAGGTCCACCATGCCGGTCAGATTGAGCAACTGGTAGTCGGCGGCCAGGGCATACAGATTGGTAGCCGGGTTGGTGTTGGCAATGTTGAAAAGTGTGTTGCCCTTTTGCCGGAAGTCAGGCGCAGTCCGGTTGTAGGCTGTTTGCTCGAACGCATTGCGTATGCCGCTGATATTGCGGTAGTCGTAGTAGGCCAGGCCAAGCTTGGCGCGCGTTTTGTTGTCGGGTATCCACTCCAACCCTATTTGCGCTCCGGTCAACCACTTGCTCTTGGCCTTGACGGATGCCGACTGTTCGACGTCCTGCAGCGGGAAGGCACCCAAAGTTGCATAGGGCCTCCAGATGTTGGCAGATTTGGCGTATGGGTCGATATGCAGCGCCGCCCCTTCAAAACTGACGTCATCGTCCCACACCAGGCTGGTGCTGAAGAAAGGGTTGGGTAGCCGCCCGACCGACGCAGTAAGCCAGGGCAAAAAGTCATCAGAATGTGCCTTGACAAAAGCACGGTCGAGCACAAAACTGTATTTGTTGTTGGTCTGCCCGAGCGTCTGATTGGTCGACACCGGGTCGCTCAGGCCACCCGTTGCCAGCCGCACACCCGCAGAGATTTCGGGCGTAATGCGCGCATTCAACCCCAGCCGGGCGCGCATGCGGAAGCGGTTACGGTCTTCCGTGGTGTTGCTGATGTTTTGCCCCTGTACCTGCTGAAAGAACTCGGGTGCATTTCCCTTGGCAAACAGGTCGCCCTGGTAACCCAGCCGGATGTCTCCTTCCCACTTGAGCCGGTCCACCCATTCGGGGATGGCGTTGGCGTCGCCCCAGCGCTCCATTTTTGCCTGCGCCACCACCTCCTCGCGTACCTGGTCGGTAATCTGCTTGCGCACCGATTCGGGTATGTACTGCACCCGCACCACGCCAGCTTCGGCCTGCTTTTGTGCTGCCACAGTCTCCAGTGCCTTGACCTCGGCCGCTTTGACGAGTGCATCAACCTTGTCTTGCGTCAAGACGCCCTGCTGCACCAGAATCTGGATCAGGTTGAGCGTGGTCTGACGCAGAGTCTCCAGGTCCTCGCGTTCGCCTGCATGGGCGACCGGTACCGCCAGTGCAGCAAATACAAACAGGCTGGCCCAGGTGTGTGCAGTGGGATGTGGTTGTGGATGGTTGCGTAGTTTCATAAATGTTCGCCCGTCAACGGGCAGTGATACGTAGCTTGACTGGTTGCGGCATGTCGCCCGGGGCACCTTCCCGCAGTGGCGGTAGGGTGCGCAAGGCCAACCTCAACGCCTCGTCCTGACCCGAGTTGCCAGTGCTTCCCAGCAACTCGGCGCGCGTCACCGCGCCACTGCCATTGATCCATACATTGACTGACACCCGGTAGTCCGCGCCACGCAATTTCTCGTCGCGCGAAAGAACCTCCTGGATACGTTCTTTGACGAGTGCGCCGTACCATGCAAATCGGTTACCGAGGCCACCGGTACCGCCTGGGGCGCTGCCGATCAGGTCAGTACCGCCTTTCTTGGCCATCAGACCAAAACTGTCGCCCCCCGCAGTTCCTTTGGCGTCTAATCCCAGATCAGGCCCCGGCGGCGGCGCGTCGGCTGGCTTGTCCGGTTGTTGGTCTGGTTTGGGCACGTCGATCTTTTCCTGCACCACCTGCTTGGGCGGCTCCACTTTGGGTGGTTCCACTTTGGGCGGCGGCGGTGGCGGCGGCTTAATCAGCGAAATTTCCTGGATCACGCGTTTCTTTTTGCCGGTGTCTG
>JANOCN010000525.1:0-5798 GCA_031412185.1 Betaproteobacteria bacterium
GCGCTGGCCGGCCTGGTGGGCATGAACGAAATTGCCGGCGTGAACGGGCGGTTGATGCTGGAGTATGTGAGTGGTGCCGGGTTCACCGGCATCGCGGTGGCCCTGATGGGGCGCAACCATCCGGTGGGTATTGTGCTGGCCAGCATCCTGTTTGGTGCCTTGTTCCAGGGCGGTGCCGAGGTGAGTTTCGAGGTGCGCGGTTTCAGCCGCGACATGGTGGTGATGCTGCAGGGCTTTATCGTTCTGTTCTCGGGGGCCATGGCGTATGTGCTGGCCCCCCTGCTGGCCCGCGCCATTGGTGCGTTGCATGCAAAACCAGCGCCTGCGGCAGGTGCCCAGGCAGGAGGCACATAACGTGGACGAGACGCTGATCGGTGCGCTGCTGGCCTCCACCCTGCGGGTTTCAACGCCGCTGATCCTGTGCGCACTGGCCGGGCTGTTGTCCGAGCGCGCCGGCGTGATCGACATCGGGCTGGAGGGCAAGATGTTGTTTGCCGCGTTTGCCGCCGGTGCCGCCGGGGTGGCGTTTGGCTCCACCAGCATCGCCTTGCTGATTGCGCTGGGGGTAACGGTGGCACTGTCGTGGTTGCATGGCCTGGCGTGCGTGAGCAACCGGGGCGACCAGGTGGTGTCGGGTGTGGCCGTCAACATAATTGCGGCCGGCATGACGGCGGTGTTGGGCATTGCCTGGTTCGCCCAGGGCGGGCAGACACCACCGGTGACCACCGAGGTGCGTTTGCAGGCCCTGATTCCTTCCGCAGCCGGCTGGTTTGCCGACGCACCGCTGTTGCGCTCGATCGTGGGCGAAGCAGTGTTTGGCCACAATATCCTGGTCTATGCCACGCTGGCATTGGTGCCCGCCGTCTGGTGGTTGTTGTACCGCACGCGTTTTGGCCTGCGCCTGCGCGCAGTAGGCGAGAACGCCCACATGGTGGACGCGGCCGGCGTCTCGGTATCGGGCATGCGGTATGCGGCGCTCACGCTCAACGGCTTGTTGTGCGGCCTGGCCGGCAGCTACCTGGTGCTGGCACAGAACGCGGCGTTTGTGCCCAACATGACGGCCGGGCGCGGCTTCATGGCGCTGGCAGCCATGATCTTCGGCAAGTGGCACCCGGTGGGTGCATTCTGGGCTTGCCTGCTGTTTGGTTTTCTGGATGCGGTGGCGATCCGCCTGCAGGGCGTGCGCCTGCCGGGTGTCGGCGAGGTGCCGGTGCAGGCCATCCAGGCCCTGCCGTATCTGCTTACGGTTATTTTGCTGGCCGGCTTTATCGGCCGCACGGTCGCACCGCAGGCGCTTGGCAAGCCGTACTTGAAGGATCGGTGAGGGTACGAACCATTGCCGCGGTGACAAGGTGTTGACTGCACCCAGGCGAACCTGCCGCTACCACGCGCACCGGCCGGCTGTTAGGCCCGGCGCCTCACGCCTCCCGGCAAGTCAGTGGCTCTGCTGGAGGTCGGCAAAAAACGTGCGGTACCAGGCAATCGTGCGCTGGAGCCCTTCTTCCATCGCAAAACGCGGCGTCCAACCCAAGCGTTCCAGCGCCTTGTCGGCCGACAGGTACTGTTCGCGAATCTCACCCGAGGCGCTGTTTTGGATCACCGGGCGCAGATCGCTACGCCCCATCAACTGCAGGACCGTCTCGACAATGTCGATCATGGTCGGGCGCAACCCCAAGCCGAAATTGAAGGCTTCGCCGACCAGGGAGTCGTCGCCAGCCAGTTTTTCCGCCAGCATCAGGTAGGCATCGGCCGCATCCTGCGCATACAGGAAGTCACGCACGAACTTGCCGTCACTGCGCACCACGAAAGCTTCATTGGCAAGGGTCGCCCGGATGACACCAGGTATCAGCCGACTGAAGTTGAGATCTCCACCGCCAAACAGATTGCCGCAACGCGCTATGGTGGAGCGCAACCCGTAGGTGCGTGCGTACATGGTGGTGATGAGGTCGGTACAACTCTTGGAAACATCGTACGGAAAACTACCCTGCAGCGGGTGGCTCTCAAAATACGGCAGGTTGGTGGAGTCGCCATACGCCTTGTCGGAGGAGGCCACCAGCACCTGGCGCACGCCGGTCTGGCGCGCAGCATCCAGCAACAGCCAGGTACCACGCACGTTGGCCTCGAGCGTTCCGACCGGGTCAAGCTTGGCGACACCTACCAGGGTCTGGGCAGCAAGGTGAAACACCGTGTCAACAGAATATTTGGCGAAGGCCCGATGGAGCAAACCGTCGTCCGTAAGCGAGCCGTGAACCACCGCAATCCGGTCAAGCCAGCCGTCACGCACCAGCATGCTGTGCGGCGCACCATCGCGTACCAGCGCCACCACCAGCGCGCCGCGCCGGACCAGCTCCGGGACCAACCAACTGCCGAGCAAACCGGTGGCACCGGTGACAAGAACCGGGCGATCTTTCCAGGTGAATGATGAAATGGCGTTTCCTTTTCTTCGCTTCGCAACGCCGCAGCCCGCGACTTTTTATCAAGCACACGGGACCTGCCTAATGAAAAATTATTCTATCGCATGCATTTCATCGACTCGCGCGCAAATCACGGGGTCTCAGCCCAAAGCTTTGCGCCACACACTGGCCAGCCACGGTTGTTGCTCGCGTGGCAAATCGGTTGGCCGGTAATAGTGGGTGAGCTCCGCGAAACCGGCGGCCAACACATGCGCCTGCCAGGTCGGCCAGTCATGGTAGGCACCATACCGGTCTCCGTTCCAGCCTTCCTGCCCTTCGCCGCGCGGGTTCGAGCAAAACAACACGCCGCCGGGCTTGAGCGCCCTGTACAAGTCGCGCAGCACGCGTGGCAAGTCCTGGCTGGGCACGTGGAACAACACGGCATTGGCGAACACGCCGTCAAAACGACGATCGGCCAGGTCGAGCGCGAGAAAGTTCTGCTCCAGCACCTCGCACTTGCTGTGTGCCCGCGCCAGTGCGGCAAGCTGCGCAGAGCCTTCCAGGCCGACCACACGGTGGCCCAGTGCCGCGAAGGCCATTAGGTCGCGCCCGGGACCACAGCCAAAGTCAAGGATGTCGAATGGTGGCGGCCCCTCGATGTGGTCAAGCAACGCGTTGATGTTCTGGCTCACATCGTGGTGGCGCGTGCCCTCCCAGAATTCCTGCGCGCAGCTGTTGTAGTGCGCCAGCGTGCGGGCGGAGATGGACTGCAGGTCTTTGGGTGTGTGGAGCATGCTCGAGCATTGTGTGCCAGTGGTTCCGATACGGAGCCCCCATCTCAGTGGCTACTGACCCAATTTTCGACTATCAGGCCGGCGTAGTCCACAAAGTCTGCCTCGTGGTTGGTGACCAGCGTCACCCCCAAGGCGACCGCGTGCGCCGCGATGAGTTTGTCCAGGGCATCACGGTTGTGATCTTTGTAGGCGGCGCGTATCGGGCCATACGCCCTGGCGGCCTGTGCTTCGAAGGGCGCACACGTCTCCGCTTCCGATAGGCCAGTGTTGAACTTGTTAGAAAATGCATCTGACTCCGCTGCTCATCTAGATTGGAATTGTGGAATAGGATGCGGGAAAGACGCAACGCCAACAAGCTGCTGATACTCACCTTATTGTTAATTTCCCCTTCCTACGAAGGAGTCCCACATGCCAGCAACAAGCCCGCCGCATCTGGCGCTATTTCGTCAACAGATGGTCCAACTAGTCCGGGCCGTGCGCCCGGCCAAACACTTGTCGCACGAGCTTGGTCCAAATGTCACCAGCACTTTGAGCAGGATGCTCGGCGGCCCGATCAACAAACGTGTCTCCACCTGGATCGTCGCCGTCCCGCTACTGGTCGGCGTTGTTGCCAGTGTGGCTCAGACTCAACCGGCGGCATCGCGCCCCGTCACTTCGGCCGAAGTACCGCAGTTGACCCGGGCCGTCGTGATGACCGGCCTGCAGGAGCCGTGGGACATTGCCTTTACGCCCGATGGAGCGATGGTTTTCACTGAGAAGTGTCGCGGCGTATCGGCACGCCTCCCAGACGGAAAGACGGTTCGGCTGTTCGGCACCAGCGGATCGATGCTCGTAGCGCCGGATGTCTTTTGTCAGGGTCAAAGCGGCGTCCACGGAATCGCGGTCGATCCCGATTTCGCCAGGGGAACACGCGACATCTACGTGTTCATCGCATCCAGCTTGCGCAAGCCAGCCACCAACCGGGTGATTCGCTTTACGGTGAATGCCGAATACACGAGCGTCGGCAATCGCCAGGACATCATCGACGACATACCGTACAAGGACGCGCCCAACGGTGCCGGCGCCGCCGGAGCCCATAGTGGCGGTCGCATTCGTTTCGGTCCGGATCGATTCCTGTACGTCACCACCGGCGATAACCACAGCGCGGCGCTGCCACAAGACCTGAGGCGCCTCGGCGGAAAGGTGCTTCGGGTGAACCGCGACGGCACGGCCGCGCCCGGCAATGGCACGCCCGCCGGAGGCGATCCTCGAATCTTCACTTACGGTCACCGCAACGTGCAGGGCATCAGCTTCAGACCGGCCGGTCAACCCAAGGCGGGCCAACCGTTCACCGCGGAGCATGGGCCGAATCACAGCGATGAAGTCACTGCGTTGGTGGCGGGTGGGAATGCAGGATGGGATCCGCAGAATCGGGCGGGGTTGCGGTGCCCCGACAACTATTGCGGCTACGCCGGCGATCCGGGGACGATGCCGATGACCGATAGTCAGCGCTTCCCGGACGCCATGCCGCCGAGCTGGGTGCACAACGGAAATGGCCGTGGCATGGACTCGGCGCTGTTTCTTGAAGGTAGTCAGTGGCGAGGATGGAACGGGCGCTTGTTGGTTAGCCTGATGCGGGGCCAAAGGATCGTTGCGCTCCAAATTGATGCGCGCGGCGTGGCTACGAATGATGTGACCCTTGAGTTGCCGTCGACGAGAACCCGAACACTGGTGCTAGGTCCCGACGGCAATCTGTACACCGCCAACGATGACGGAGAGATTTGGCGTGTCATTCCGAAATGATCTCGCGGCGCGCCTCTGGCGCGCGAGTCCGAACCCACAGCGAGGCTGAGGCAGATACCCCCACGCCAGCCGGGAGCAGGCTGCTACTTAGCGCTCAAGCGTTAAAAAACGATGGTCTGGTGCGGCTGGCGGGGATCGAAAACCCTGCGTTGGTCCCCATGGAATAACAACTTTTCATACAGTACTGTATGAAAAGTACCGCCAAAAGTACCGTTAATTCCTGCTATGTCAGCGGTTCGATCCCGGATGCCTGAAAAACAGGCACAAAACCGCCCAGAATATCGCCCGTGCTCCAAGCAACGGGAGGCACTCTTCAACGCATGCATATCCAGGTTGGCTTCGGCCAGCGACTTCTTGAGCTTGGCGTTCTCCCCTCCAGCTCACGCAGGCGGCGGGCATCGGGTACGTCCATACCACTTAACTTGGCCCGCCACCTGTAGAAGGTGGTGTCGCTGAAACCGCCATTGCGGCACAGCTCCTTGACCGGCAGGCCGGCCTCGCCCTGCTTGATGAAACTGATGATCTGCTCTTCGGTAAATCTGCTTCTCTTCATATCCGTCATTCTCCTGGTTGACGGACTTCATGATCATCACGGTGGTACGGCTGCTAGGGAGCAGGTCAGCTTTACCATGTGGCGCGATAGTTCCAGCCATTGTTCAGGCGTGTGCGGCCCGAATGTCGCGGAGACGGCAAGCATCGCGGCGGCGGCCTGCTGCAGCGATTCGAAGCGCCCGTTCTGCCCCAGGTGGGTGCGGATGCGGACCACGGCTTCCCATTGGATCACCGGCCCGATATCGTTCAGCACCAGGCGGCGACCCGGCCCAAGTTC
>JANOCN010000526.1:0-5561 GCA_031412185.1 Betaproteobacteria bacterium
CGGTTGCAGGCCCAGGCCGAGGAAACTCAGCGAGGTCTCGGCCAGGATCATTGCGGGAATCGCCAGCGAGACAGACGCAATTATGTGGCTCGCAAAACTCGGCAACATGTGGCGGAAGATGATGCGCCCCTCGGACGCGCCATCGAGCCGCGCCGCCGTGACGAACTCTTCGGTGCGCAAGCTCAGGAAGCGCCCGCGCACCACCCGGGCGAGCTGCGCCCAGCCGGTCAGCGAGAGGATCAGCGTGATCATGAAGTAGTTCAGCGTGGCCGGCCAGTTCTGCGGCACGGCGGCCGAAGCGGCCAGCCAGATCGGTATGGTGGGCAGCGACAACACGAGTTCGATGACGCGCTGGATCACGAAGTCGATCCGCCCGCCGTAGTAGCCCGATATACCGCCCAGCACGATACCGATGGACAGTGCCAGGAACACACCCACCAGCCCGACCGACAGCGAAATCTGCGTACCCACCATGATGCGGCTGTAAACACAGCGGCCGAGCCGGTCGGCACCGAAAAAGAACAGTGGCTGGCGCGTGTTTTCTGACGCAAACAGGTGGGTGGTGGAACTGAAAAGGCCCAGCACGGAATATTCGTAGCCCTGACCAAACAGCTGCAGGTAGACCTTGCGCTCGGGGTCTTGTTTGTAGATGGAGGCCAGCGTCTGCGGATCGCGTTTGAGTACGTAGGGGTGAATATAGGGGCGGATGGTCCAGCTACCGTCGGGGGACGTGTCGACCAGGTGCAGCCCCTGCGGCGGATGGAAGGCTGCGCGCGTGTTTTGTTGCGACGGATCGTTTATGGCAAAGAAACCCGGCACCATGGCAATAAGGTACAAAGCAACGGTGACCACCAGCCCCGCCATGGCCAGGCGGTGGCGGCGGAACGCCCACCACACCAGTTGCCATTGCGAGGCTACTGCAAGCCTGTTGGATGTGGCCCCCACGCTCGGCACTTCCCCGGCAGCGGCGTCAGCCGATGACGCAAGTCCTTCGCTGCCCCCCAAGGGGGCTAATTTCCCTTGGGGCGGCCCGGCGGGAAATTGCCCTGCGACCGCACCCGGTACCACGTTCGCACCCTGAACCGGTTCGACGGCGTTATTCAAGGCGGATACGCGGGTCAACCAGCGCCAGCAAGATGTCACTTACCAAGGACCCAAGGACGGTCAATCCGCAGATCAGCAGGATAAAAGCCCCGGCCAGGTACATGTCCTGGCTCATCAGTGACTGCAGCAGCAGCGGCCCGGCGGTCGGCAGGCTCAGCACAATCGCCACAATGATCGAGCCCGAGACCAGGTTGGGCAGCAGCCAGGCAATGGTCGAGATAAACGGATTGAGCGCAATGCGCAGCGGGTATTTGACCAGCAGCGTGAACTCCGACAGGCCCTTGGCGCGTGCCGTGGTCACGTAGGGCTTGCTGAGCTCGTCCAGCATATTGGCGCGCATCACGCGGATCAGGCTGGCGGTTCCCGACACGGCCAGAATCACCACCGGTATCCATAGGTGTGACAAAAGATCAAGCACCTTGTCCACGCTCCACGGGGCGGTGAGGTACTGCTCCGAGAACAGGCCGCCCACATTTTGGCCAAAGTTGACCGCCGCCACGTACATCAGCACCAGCGCCAGCAGGAAACTCGGGATCGCCAGGCCCAGAAACGAGAGGGTGGTGACAACATAGTCGCCGATCGAATATTTCTTAACGGCGGAGAACACACCGACCGGCAGCGCAATACCCCAGGTCACCAGCAGCGCCGAAAAAGTCAACAGCAGTGTGAGCGCCATGCGCTCCCAGATCAGGTCGCCTACTGGTTGCTGCCACTCGAACGACAGGCCAAAGTCGCCGCGCAAGACGATGTTGGAGATCCATTTCCAGTACTGCACCACCATGGGCTGGTCCAGCCCGAAGCGGTTGCGCAGGTCAGCCGCCGTGTTCTGGTCCACCACCTCGTTGCTGGCTGCCAGCGTGGCAATGTAGGTGGTGACATAGTCGCCCGGCGGCAGCTGGATCAGTACGAACGACAGGAAGCTGATGGCCACCAGAAACGGCAGCATCCAGAGCAGCCGTTTGACGATAAATACCAGCATGCAGTTGTTCCCTGAGTTTGCGAAGACTTCGTAGCGAGCGGGTCAAGGTGGCGCAGAGGAGCGGAGCCGTACACCTGTACGGTGAGCACCGCAGGCGTCAGATTGGCCCGCGCAGTAGAAAGATTCGTGAACTCAAGTGCGCGTGAAGAAGAACTGTTGTGGCAGCGCGGGGCCGGGATTCGGCCAGGACCAGGCGTTGGGGTAACTCTTGGGCACGTTTTGCAGGTTGTTCTTGACGATGCCAAAGGTGTTCACGGCAAGGCAGATGCCCACCGTCTCAAAAGCGTCGGCGCAGATATCAAACACCTGTTTCATGATCTCGCCGCGCTTCTTGAGGTCTGACGTGGCCAGCGCATCGTCGAACAGCTTCTTGCGCTGCTTCTGGCTCTCGGGTGGCTCGATGCCGTCTTTGCCGCCCGATGCAAACCACTGTGTCCATGGAATCGCGTAGCGCGAACCTTGAACGTGCGAGGCGTAGTAGTCGCGCGGGTCGAGCATCGGGTCCAGACCGCCTGGCCCGGCCCAGGTGGCAGCATCATGTTCGTTGCTGTCGCCACGGGTGTAGTACAGCGCCCGTTCGATCGTGTTGACCTTGATGTCCACACCAATATCCGCCCAGTGGCGTTTGACCAGCTCGAGTGAGTCCACTGCATCCGGATTGAGCGTGGGAATGACATCAATCGAGAAGAACACCTTTTGCCCGTCTGGCCGCAGCCGGAACTTCTGCGCGTCGCGCCGGTTGTAGCCAATGCGGTCCAGGATGTCGTTGGCCTGTTTCGGGTCGTGGCTGGTGAACTGGCGCGACAGCTTGTCGTTGTACCAGGGGTGGCCAGGACGTGGACCGGTCTGGTAGGGCTCGGACTGCCCCAGGTACACCAGGTCGATGATCTCTTTGCGGTTCATGCCGAGCGACAGTGCCTGGCGGAACTGCGTGTTGGCGAACATCTCGCGCATCTTGGGGTCTTTGTGCGTCATGTTCAGATAGATCTGAACCTGCTGCGACTGGGCGTTCACCAGTTCAACCAGCCGATAACCACCTTTTTGCATGTTCTGCGACAGCGTGGGTTTGTTTTGCAACGAGTCAATGTGGCGCTCCTGGATGTCCAGCTTGCCTGACAGCGCGTCCAGCATCAGCGACTCCACGTCTTGGGCGATGCTGAAATTCAGGCGGTCGATGTAGGGCAGTTGTTGCCCGCTCTGGTCCACCTGCCAGAAATAGGGGTTGCGTTCCATCACCACCCGGGTGACGCCTCCTGAATACGCCTCGGTAACGACCCACGGGTCGAGTGTGGGTTTTTCGGTGTTGCCCCAGCGTGCCGGGATTTCGATGTCACCGCATTTGGAGCGGAACATGGCGGCCCAGTCGTTCATGTTGGCCGCTTTCGCCTGCGTCGCGGCATTCGGGTTGTATTTGGGGTGGAACTGGCTGCAGTAGTGTTTCGGAAACAGCGTGGGGTACTGGCCCAGCGGGGTCGCCATCTGTTCCAGGAACAGCGCGTACGAACTGGCGAAGACAAACTTCACCGTGGTGTCGTTGACTTTTGTCACCACCGCGGGCTTGTTGGCAATTACCAGTGTTGACGGCACCGACTTGTACAACTCGCTGTTCTTGGCGCAGTCTTCGATAGAGAAAACAATGTCGTCGGCGGTGAAAGGTTTGCCGTCCGACCACTTCATGCCCGGGCGCAGCGTGAAGGTGAATTCGGTCGAATTGGCGTTGACGTCCCACTTGGAGGCGACACACGGCAACACTTCGGTAAACGCCAGATTCCAGCGCACCAGACCCTGGTTGCCCACCATGCGCAAGATGCCGTTGTGGTCGGCGCTGCCACGCAGGCCGCGCCGCAAGGCCCCACCGTACACCCCCACCTTCTCGGCCTGGATTACCAGGGGTACCGATGGCAGCCGTTGCGCCAGCGCTGGCAATTTGCCATCGCTGACCATCTTGGTCAGCAGCGGAGACTCTTTCGCCTGCTGGGCCAGCGCGGTGCCACCGATACCGGCCAAGGCGGCGGCACCGGCGAAGCCCTTGAGGACCTTGCGGCGGTTGCTGCCAGTGGGAGTAAGGCAGATGGAGGACGGGGTGTTGGGGGTCATCAAGGTCTCCTGAATTGAGAATTCTCACGCTACTTTGTCAGACAACTTTTAGTGTGTCAAGCAAGGTTAAACCCTGATGCCGCCAAAAACCGCCTGAAGAACTAGGTAATTTCCCTTGGGTTCATAGATGCAAGCCAAATAGTTGTCTTACATCTTGGGATGCGTCATACAATGAAATCGATGAACACCACCCCGCTTTCGCTTGAAGAATTTGGGGCGTCCGTGCTGGCCGTACCCCCACTTGCACGGCGCGCAGATTTGTCGCTGGACCTGGAACAAAACCGCAAGCTGATCCGGCATATCGAAGCCGGGGGCCACCGTACCTTGCTCTACGGTGGCAATGCCAACCTGTACCACTGCTCGGTGCAGGACTTCGCGCAACTGCTGGAGATGCTGGCGACCACCGCCGCCGACACCACCCGGGTGATTCCGGCCATCGGCCCCGATTTCGGCAAGATGATGGACCAGGCGCGTCTGTTGCGCGGTACCGCCTACCGCACAGCCATGGTGTTGCCGATGCTTGGCTTTACAACGCCCGAGGGTGTCGCGGAAGGCATTTCGCGTTTTGTCGAGTTCGCGGGTTTACCGGTCACGCTGTACCTCAAGAATGAAGCCAGCATCGGTATCGAAGCGCTCGGGCGGCTGGTGGATGCGGGCCGCATCGTTGCCGTGAAATACGCCGTGCTGCGCGACGACCCGCTCGACGATCCCTACTTGTCTGCATTGGTGGAACGTATCGGTGCCGAGCGTATCGTCAGCGGCATGGGCGAGCGCCCGGCCATCGTGCATCTGGCGCATTACGGCCTCGCGTCTTTCACCACCGGTTCGGGCTGTATCGCGCCCAAGGCCGCCATGCGCCTGTTGCGGGCACTCAAGAATCGTGACGTAACTGCTGCCGAGTCGCTGCATGCCAGCTTCATGCCCATGGAAGACCTGCGCGAGTCGATCTCGCTGATCCGTGTGTTGCACGACGCGGTGACCCTGTCGGGTATCGCAGACATGGGGCCGCACCTGCCGATGCTCAGCCCGTCACCGGCGGACCGGTTCGCGGAGATCAAGGCACGGGCCGACGCGCTGCTGGCGCTTGACCGGGGCCTCTAAAGTATGAGCCGCCGGGCCGCTCCCAAGGCGAATTGCATCGCAGTGCGCAGCACGGAGGTGTTCCGAATGAGCCGCCGGGCCGCTCCCAAGGAGAATTGCATCGCAGTGCGCAGCACGGAGGTGTTTCAATGAGCGCCAACCTGGGTACCGGCCTGGTGGACCGGGTCTACCACGAGATTCTGGGCTGCATCATGGATGGCGAATTCAACGAGGGCGACAAGTTGCCCACCGAGCTGGCGCTTACCGATCGATTCACCGCGTCGCGCCCCACCATCCGTGA
>JANOCN010000527.1:0-1961 GCA_031412185.1 Betaproteobacteria bacterium
GATGCACGCATGCGGCCATGATGGTCATACAGCAATGCTTCTTGCCGCTGCGCACTATCTTGCGCTGACCAGGGACTTTGATGGGACAGTTTGTTTCATCTTCCAGCCCGCAGAGGAGCGAGGCGCCGGTGCCCAGAAAATGATTGCCGAAGGTCTTTTTGATCGTTTCCCGTGCGATGCTGTGTTTGCAGTACACAACTGGCCCGGCATTCCCGCCGGATCATTTGCGGTACGTACGGGCCCCATGATGGCTGGAACAGCTGGTTTTGAAGTAACCGTTCAAGGCAAGAGCAGTCATGCAGCGATGCCCCATCTTGGAGTCGATCCGATACTTGTCGCATGCCAGGTGGCGATTGGTCTTCAAATGCTGATCTCGCGCAGCATTAACCCGGTTGAAAGCGCAGTCCTGTCGGTGACGCAGATACATGCGGGAGACAGTATGAACTCCATCGCCGAAAGTGCTTGCCTCAAAGGTACCGTAAGAGCCTTTTCCAGCCATGTCTTCGACCAGATCGGCGACGGGATTGAACGCATCAGCACCCAAGTAGCGTCCGCCTTCGGTGCAACCGTGACGGTTCAGTTCACCAAGAACTATCCGCCAACCATCAATGACGCTGCACAAACAGAATTTGCCACTGCAGTCATGCGGGGCATGGTCGGAGAATCCCGCGTGGACAGGAATACTCCCTTGACGCTCGCCGCCGAGGATTTTTCCTACATGCTTCGAGCCAAGCCCGGTTGCTACGCGTTCATCGGCAATGACCAGGTTACCCATCGAATGACGGACCACGGAAACGGTCCCTGCATATTGCACAACAGCAGCTATGACTTTAACGATGACCTGGTAGTCGTTGGCGCTTCGTATTGGGTGCGCCTGGCGGAGGCCTTTTTGAGGTCGGGTGTGCACAAGAACGCTTGATCGGCATCTGCCGATGCTCCAGTGCCGTCAGACGTCAAGGCACCATAGTCCACTGGTGCGCGCACTTCTTGCAGCACACCAGGGCTTCACCGCTGCGCCGGTCTTCTTCCAGCAGGCGCAGGCTGCCGTAGACGGCGCACTTGGGGCAATTGGCCTGATTGGCCACCTCTTCAGCGTGCATCAGCAGATACAGGTAGCGCCGCAGAGCCCACAGGCCGATAGCAGCGCTGAGGATCACAAAAACGGCGTTGGTCAGTTTCTGGCTGGTCGAGCCACCCTGGAAACCTTCCATGCTGGCCATCAGCGCAATCACACACAAAAAGGCCAGCAACATGTGGGCATGGCTGGAGAGCAACTCGCGTTCGTACCATTTGCGGAAACCGACCTGGCGAATGCCTTCAGCCAGGGTGCGGTTTAGCAGGTTCATGCTCCGCATGCTGACACAAAATTGCAGCAAGCGCTTTTGGTCAAGTTTCTGGTGCAGTATTGCTTGCTGGAGGGCGCGGTTTTCGGGTTTCTGATTGCTTGGCAACTCTGTGCTACGGTCGCCGCATTTTCAGCGCCAGCACCCGTGCCGCCACACAGCGCCCCTGTGCCTGGCCCCCGGTCACCCCAAACCCAAAATGGATGCCTGCGGTCTGGCGCGAGCGTGCCGCTTCTTCGGCAGCACTCTGAAAGCTGCGGAAACTGCGCGGCCCCCAGCCACGGTCGTTGTGGGTGTTGTCGGTGAACGCCGCGTCGGCACCGTAGAGCGCCGACAACACTGCCGCCGCCGCGCTCGACTGTACCGAGTGCCCCGATGGGTACTCCGGGAACGGTGGCGTGTCCATCAAGGTGGGTACCCAGTTGCTCTCCAGCACCAGTTGTATGTAGGTCACCGGGCGCAGAAGGTCGTAGTCGAACTTCGTCGACCAGCAGGCGATGAACGCATCCGCCAGTGCAATGCCAAGACGTGCCTGCACCTCGACCATTCGGTCGATCGGTGCATCCGTCGCTTCAAGCACCTGGCTTGCGATCGACACCCAGTGACCGGGCGGCGGCG
>JANOCN010000528.1:0-2237 GCA_031412185.1 Betaproteobacteria bacterium
CTACCAAAAGCTGGGAATGCGGAATCAATATTATCTTGTTGTTGACGGTTTTCTAAACGCGTACTTTTCCGGCGGAGTTTGAACAAAGTGGTGGGCGAAACAGCAAGGAGCCCGACAGGGCCCCTTGTTCGCTTGATGGAAATGTGCAACTCGATCAGAACGGTGGATCGGTTTCGTCGATGTTATGGGATGGCGGTGTGGTGGGCGTGCAGCGCTGGCCGTGTATCTGTTCGTGTAATTGAAGCTGATAGCGATTCCAGATTACCTCGCGCAGATCATCGAGCAATTCGACTACGGCCAGTGCTTGCTCCGGTGACCAATCATCATGGATGATAAAAGGAATGCCGCGCTGCAACCCTGACGGCAAGAGCCATGGTTTCATGATTTTCTCTTTCGCTGTTGGCGTCCGCGTTGCTCGGAACGCTCTTTCGCTTCCTTCAAGCGGTAGGACTCCCCTTCAATTGAAATCACCTCCGAGTGGTGGATCAGCCGGTCAACCAGCGACACCACGCAGGCAGCGTTGGGAAACACCTCAGACCAGTCCGAGAACGCCTTGTTGGTTGTCACGACCGTACTCTTCGCCTCATAGCGCCTGCTCACCAATTCGAACAACAAATCCGCATGGCGGTTCGAATAGGAGAGGTATCCGATTTCGTCAATGACCAATAAATCCGGGGCGGCGTAGTGACGCAAGCGTCGGCGCAAAGCCGTGTCGCTGTCCAGTGCCGCCAAGCCCCCCAGCAGTTCACCGGCGGTGGTGAATCGCACCGTATGCCCACGGATCAGTGCCTGATGGGCGACATTTTTTACCATCATGGATTTCCCCACGCCGTTGGGACCGACCAGCACGACGTTGGCGGCTTCCGCGATGAATTCGAGCGACATCAATCCATCGATCGCGCCTCGGTCACAGCGCGTCGGCCACGCCCAGTCGAAATCCGCCAACGGTTTGAAACGCCCGATGCGGGCATCCTTCAGCCGCCGTTCCAGACTGCGCCGCGTGCGCTCTTCTTCCTCCCATCCCACCAATTTTGGAAGCCAATCGGTTGCGGCGACCTCTGGCCAATGCGCCAACACACCGTTCAGGTGCAAGTCTGCTGCGCGCCGACGTAACTGTTCATCATTCATCTTCGTCTCCTTTTTGTTTCAGTTTTTGTATCAGTCAATTGATCGTATGAGTCCAGCTTGTGCGGTTTGATCACCGTATCCCGTTCCGCCACATGCGTTGGCATGCACACCGCCACCGGTGGCGGCTGATTCCTGGCTTCCCGTTGCACTTCCAGCGCCTGCCGCACCGCATGCGGATGCGGCACCCCGCGCGCCAGCGCGGTAACAACCGCCGTCTGCACCTCGGCTGCGCCGTAGCGTTCGATCAGGCGCAACAGTGACGAGGTGATGCCGCCCAAGCCTTCCCCGCGTTCGGCGGCTCGGGTCAGCAACTCCATGCTGGCGGGTACCGCCTGCGTCAACCGGCTCATGCCTCGCTGCGCATGCGCTTGGGCCTTGCGTTCAACCAGCTTCGCGATATGGGTCGGATCCTCGATCTGAGCGCCCTTGTCGTAACTGCGCGGATGCGATGCGGCGACTTCCTGTCCATCGAGTATCCTGCCCCGTTCCTGATCGGCCACCACGGTGAGCGTTTTGCGCACCTGCGTGTGCGGCACCGAATAGTCGTTCAGATCAAAGCGCACATAGGGCGACTTGCCCACCGCCACCTCCAGCCGCTCGTGCGTAACATAGAGATTGCCCGGCAAGGCGAGCAGACGGGATTGCTCCTGAGCAAATGCTTCCCTGACGGTCAGCGCCTTGTCTTGTGGACATGGACGGTCGTCTGCCTGCCCCAGGCACTACACTTCGGCCTGACGGTTGAGGTCGGCCACATCGACGAAGCTGCGTGCTGGCCAGAAGCTGTCGCGGATATAGCGGATGGCTCTTTCGACACGCCCCTTCTCATTTCCTCGGGCCACCGCCACCGGTCGTGGCTCGAAGCGGTAGTGGCCGGCAAACTCCAGTAGTGTGGGATGGAAGCGGATGGCATCTCCCTGACGTTCGAGCACGGCGCTCTTGAGGTTGTCATAGAGCAAGACCCTCGGCAATCCGCCCCATGCCTCGAAGGCACCGACATGGCCGCGTAAAAAGTTCTCCATCCGGGCATCGAGGAAGAAGCGCAGGAAGATGCGCCGTGACCAGGACAGCACCATGACGAAGGCCATCAGAGGGCGCCGGGCGGCGCCGAT
>JANOCN010000529.1:0-2672 GCA_031412185.1 Betaproteobacteria bacterium
GCTGCTGGAGGCGCTGGACCAGATCCGCTGGAAGGTCGGAGGCTCGACGCTTTCGGTACGCTCCCTGATCGAAGGCTCGCTCACTGCCGGCGCGGTGCTGATCTTCACCCTGTGGGTTTCAGCCGGCATCGAGTCCCGCCTGCTGCGGTCAGCCACCGGCGGCACGTTGTCGCTGCGCAAGGCGCTCAGTAATGCGACGCGCGCCCTGCTGATGTTTGTCGGTCTGATCGTGGCGCTCACCGCGGTCGGCATCGACCTGACGGCACTGTCGGTGCTGGGCGGCGCGATTGGTGTGGGTATCGGGTTCGGCCTGCAGAAACTTGCGTCCAACTACGTCAGCGGTTTTGTGATGCTGGCCGAACGCAGCGTGCGCATTGGCGACAGTGTGCGGGTAGACAACTTCGAGGGTGTCATCACCGACATCAAGGCGCGTTACACCGTAATCCGCTCGCTGACCGGGCGCGAGTCGATTGTGCCCAATGAGATGTTTATCGGCAGCCGGGTAGAGAATATGTCGCTCAGCGACAGCCGAGTATGGCAATCCAGTGTGCTTCAGGTGGCTTACGACAGCGACGTGGACTTGCTGACGCAGATTCTCCAGGCGGCAGCGCTGGAGCAAGAACGCGTGCTGCGCGACCCGGCACCCACGGTGGCCCTGTCGGCATTCGGGGTCGATGGTCTGGAGTTCACGCTGGGGTACTGGATCGACGATCCGCAAAACGGCCAGCTGAATTTGCGCTCTGACGTCAACCTGGCAATGCTCCGGACACTGCGAAAACACGGCATCCGCATACCGCCGCCACAGCGTGCGGCGGAGTTGACCAACTTGGTTGGCAAAGAGCGCGACGCATTGTAAATGGCACGGTCGTGCTATTGTGCTGGCGTCCTAAAGGGTCGCTATGCCCGCATGGTGTGTCGCGCCGGTGCAGCGTGCGGCCCGACTTGCGGCATAAAATCGCGCAGTTCAGTGTTTTCTTAGCCTGTTGCAACCGATTAATCAATCTTTGGAGTAGCCGTAATGAAGGTCATGGTGCCTGTTAAACGCGTGGTGGACTACAACGTGAAAGTGCGGGTCAAGTCTGACGGCACCGGCGTGGACATTGCCAACGTCAAGATGAGCATGAATCCGTTTGACGAGATTGCCATCGAAGAGGCCGTGCGGCTGCGCGAGAAAGGCGTGGCGACCGAAGTTATTGCGGTGTCCTGCGGCGTTACGCAATGCCAGGAAACTCTGCGCACGGCCATGGCGATTGGTGCCGACCGTGCCATCCTGGTCGAATGCACCGAAGAGTTGCAACCGCTGGCCGTGGCCAAGTTGCTCAAGGCATTGGTCGAAAAAGAACAACCCGGCCTGGTGATTTTGGGCAAGCAGGCCATCGACGACGACTGCAACCAGACCGGGCAGATGCTGGCGGCCCTGTGCGACATGCCACAAGCTACGTTTGCCAGCAAGGTCGAAGTAGCCGACGGCAAGGCCCGCGTCACGCGCGAGGTCGATGGTGGCCTGGAGACAATTTCGATCGACCTGCCGGCCGTGATTACCACCGATCTGCGCTTGAATGAGCCGCGTTACGTCACGCTGCCCAACATCATGAAGGCAAAGAAGAAGCAGATGGATATCTTCAAGCCGGCCGACCTGGGCGTGGACGTCAAAGCCCACCTGAAGACCCTCAATGTCAAGGAGCCACCGCAACGCAGCGCCGGCATCAAAGTGCCCGATGTCGCGACCCTGGTAGCAAAACTCAAGAATGAGGCAAAGGTAATCTGAGACCTTGTGGGACAGACCGCCGCGACACGCAGTGCGCAAGCTCTGTCCCCAACTGATCAGATGCACCGGGCTCCCAGCTACAAGTGCAACGAAGCAGCTCTCTCTCTTTGTCCCCAAACTGATCAGCTCCCTCTGGCTCCCAGCCACAAACGCAACGAAGCAGCCATCCGCCCCCCAACGCACCAAAAGGAACCCCCATGACCTCCCTAGTAATCGCCGAGCACGACAACAACACCATCCGCCCCGCTACCCTGAATGCCATCTCGGCAGCCGTCCAGTGCGGCGGCGACATTCACGTTCTGGTGGCCGGTAACAATGCGGCCGCTGCTGCAGCGGCAGCGGCACAGATCAGTGGTGTGGCCAAGGTGCTGCATGCCGAAGACGCCGGTTTTGCCCATGGTCTGGCAGAAAACATGGCCGCCCAGGTGCTGGCCATTTCCTCCGGCTACAGCCATATCCTGTTTGCCGCCACCGCTTCGGGCAAAAACATTGCGCCACGCGTTGCCGCCAAACTCGATGTGGGACAAATCTCTGATATCACCAAGGTCGACAGCCCCGACACATTTGAGCGGCCGATCTACGCTGGCAACGCAATCGCCACGGTGCAAAGCCTTGACGCCATCAAGGTGCTGACCGTGCGCACCACCGGCTTTGACCCGGCACCTGCAACAGGGGGCAGTGCAGCCGTTGAATTGCTGGCTGCTGTTGCAGCAAGTGCCAAGGCAAGTTTTGTCGGCAGTGAAATTGCCCGCAATGACCGGCCAGAGCTGACCGCCGCCAAGATCGTCGTGAGCGGTGGCCGGGCCCTGGGCAGCGCAGAAAAATTCACCGAAGTCATGACACCGTTGGCCGACAAGCTGGGTGCCGCCATGGGCGCGTCGCGCGCCGCTGTCGACGCCGGTTA
>JANOCN010000530.1:0-2889 GCA_031412185.1 Betaproteobacteria bacterium
CGAATATATGGACGCGATTGGCACCTACCGCCCGGTGCTGAGCTACAACATCTCCGACTACACGCGCGAGGGCATGCTGGCCGCCATGAAAATATCGGACCACGTGTTCCACGCCATGGGCATCCAGAACGACCAGATCAAGACCCACTTTGACACCAGCTCGCCGGGCTACATGGAGTACCGCACCAAACAGGGCAAAACGGTGCCACTTTCCTTTATCGGCTCGGGCCACCACATGGGCACGCACCGCATGGGTGCCAACCGCGCCGGCTCGGTGGTGAACCGCAACCAGCGCAGCTGGGACCATGACAACCTGTACGTGGTGGGCTGCGGCAGCATGCCCACCAGCGGCTCCTCCAACCCCACGTTGACCGCCGCAGCGCTCAGCCTGATGGCGGCCGACGATATGCTGCGCCAACTCTAGTACCCCGACCATGGCCATCCAAACTATTGCCGACCTGCAGGACCATCTGCAGTGGGCGCTTGAGCTGGAGCACAGCACCATTCCACCCTACCTGTGTGCGCTGTATTCGCTGCACGACGGTGCCAACGCCGGGGCAGCGCGGGTGATCAAGGGCGTGGTGATGGAAGAAATGCTGCACCTCACGCTGATTGCCAACATCCTCAACGCCGTGGGCGGCAAACCGGTGCTGGACAAACCGGATTTCATACCCGCCTACCCGGCCTACCTGCCGCACAGCGCAGATGCTTTCGGGGTCGGCCTGCTGCCGTTTTGCCCGGAGGCGGTTGACACATTCCTGAAGATCGAGCGCCCGGCGCGCCCGGACGCCCCGCCGCAGGCGAACCGCTACCACACGATCGGCCAGTTCTACAAAGCCATTGACGAGGGGCTGTCATATCTGGGCGACCCGCGCCGCGCAGAGAAACTTTTCGTGGGCACGCTGGACTGGCAGGTCGGCCCCAAGCAGTGGTACTACGGGGGCGGTGGAGACGCAATCGTCGTGACCGACCTGGAGAGCGCGCGCCGTGCCGTGGCCGAGGTCATGGTGCAAGGCGAAGGCCTGGACCACGGCATCTTCGACGAAGACAAGGCGCACGGCGGGGACGAACTGGCGCACTACTTCCGGTTTGAAGAAATCCGCGATGGCCGCCGTTTCCAGGAGACCGACACGCCCGCGTCGGGCCCCACCGGCTCCGAGTTTCCGGTGGACTGGGCGGCCGTGCACCCGATGCGCCCCAACCCCAAGGCCCAGCAGTATGTGGACCGCCCGGCCATCCACCACCAGATGATGGAGTTCAACCGCGGCTACACCTCGCTGCTGCGCATCCTGCACCAGGCCTTCAATGGGCAACCCAGCGCCCTGTTCAACGCCGTGCCGGCCATGTACAGCCTGAAGTACCGCGCTCAGGCGCTGATGAAAATCCCGTCCGGCGACCGTGACGGCAGCACGGTGGGGCCGAGCTTCGAATACGTGGCCGACTGAACGCCGAATCCCTGGCGACACCGCTGCGCAGGACGGTTCGCGCCAACCTTCCCCGTTCTCGCTGAGGTTGTCGAAGGACCCGTGAACCCCTGGACTATGGCGGCCGGATTGGGCAAGGGAAAGCCGAGCCCGGCTGAGCCTAGATTCGGCAGTTGACCGCTCGTTTCCGCAAGCAGCTACGTATGAACATTGACATTCTTGACCACGGCCATCGTCACTATCTGGGTGAGAGCGCTACGTACCCGATTGAGCCACGCTGCGGCGCGCTGGCGGCGTTGCTCCTCCGCGCGGGCATGAGCCCGCAGCGTCGTCTCGCCTTGCCAGCACCCCGCATAGCAGCCCACTCGGGCTTGTCCAACTGCCGAATCTAGGCTGAGTCAACCCTGCGCGGCAGGCAGCCCGGACAACAGTGCCTCCAGGTCGGCAGCAAGTACCGGCTTGACAAGGTGCGCGTCGAAGCCGGCCGCCAGCGAACGCTGTTGGTCTTCTTCCTGGCCCCACCCGGTCAGGGCATACAAAACCATGCTTTTGCCCCACGCCTGTTGACGTATGCGGCGACACACTTCGTAGCCATTGATCTCCGGCATGCCGATGTCCAGCAGCGTCACATCGGGCCTGAAAGCCTCCGCCACCGCCAGGGCATCCAGGCCGTCGTAAGCCGTCTGCGTTTCGTTGCCCATGATCGTCAGCAGCTCCGCCAGGCTGATGGCCGCGTCCCGGTTGTCGTCCACCACCAGAATGCGGCGAGGGGGCGGGGCGCGAACCGGTTCGACCTCGCCGTCTTCCTGACGATCCCCGGCGAGGGACAGTATCACCGGCAGGCGCACGACGATGGCAGTGCCCCGACCTTTGCCTTCGCTGTGGGCCAGAACCGAGCCGCCGTGCAGTTCGACCAAACGCCGCACCAACGACAAACCGATACCCAAGCCGCCCTTCGACATTTCCAATGAACGATCAACCTGCGCGAACATCTCGAAAACCTTGCTCAGCATGTGCGCCGGGATGCCGACACCGTTGTCTTCGACCGTCACCACGATCTCGCTTCCTAGCTGCTCGGCGCAGAGCCGGATGCGGCCGCCCCGCTCGGTGTACTTGGCGGCGTTGTTCACCAAGTTGGAGACAACCTGCGCCAGTCGCGTCAGGTCGCCATCCACGTAGATCGGGGCGGGAGGCACCGCGATGCGCAGATCGTGGCCCATCTGCTCGATCAGCGGTTGGCTCGTCTCGACTGCGTTCTGCACGACCACAGAAAGCCCGATGCGCTCCTTCTTGAGTTCGAGTTTGCCCTGGCTGATACGACTGAGGTCGATCAGGTCGTCGATGAGCCGGACCATGTGCCCGACTTGGCGCTCCATCATGGCACGCGCCCGTTCGACCGCCTCAACGTCGTACCGCGCCAGCTTCATCAACTGCAATCCGTTGCGGATCGGGGCCAGAGGGTTTC
>JANOCN010000531.1:0-6538 GCA_031412185.1 Betaproteobacteria bacterium
CGGTGCTCCAGGTGACGTAGCCGCAGTGGTCCAGCCCTTGCAGTGCACCCCAGCGCCGCTCCGCCTCCAGTGCCGCGATGCCGTCATTGGCTACACGTACGTTGCCAAAAGCGGCGCGCAACGGGGCTTCCAGTACAGCGCTGGTCCAGTCGTTGGGCAGGCCACGCGCCGGCCCGGCCAAGCCACCGCAGATATTGGGTGCTGCCAGCTCCACGCACCCGCCGCGCAGCAGGAACGGTCCGCAGGACGAAACACCCACCGCAGAAACATCGGCCGCGGCAAGCCCGGCGCTTGCGCAACTGCTGTGGATGAGGCGAATCACCTGCTGGCCCAAAGCGTCGCTCGCGCCCTCTTTGGCGGTAGGCTCGGTGACCTTGCCGCGAATGCCCTGTGCATCGGCCACGCTTACTGCCACCTTGGTGCCACCCACGTCGACGCAGGCCTTCAAGCCGGTGATGCCAACAAAAAGGGCGCTGTCATCTGCATCGATGCCTGCTTGCGCATTCAATTTGTGAGCCATGACAACACCATTGCGGGTTCCAGAAAATTAGGCGCGCCGACATGGGCACCTGACACTGGATCGTATCCTGAGAAAGCGTCAACCCGGCGTTGCCATCTTGAGCCCGACGATACCGGCAACTATCAGTACCAGGCTGACGATTCGACCGGAGTTGGCGGGCTCGCCCAGCAGGACGATACCCAGTATGGCGGTACCCACGGCACCCACGCCGACCCACACCGCGTAGGCAGTACCCACTGGCAGCGACTTCATCGCCACTCCCAGCAACGACAAGCTCACCACCATCGCGGCAACGGTGCCGACGGTGGGCCATAGACGCGTAAAGCCTTCGGTGTATTTGAGCCCAATCGCCCAGGCAATTTCAAATAGACCAGCCAGTACCAGCAATACCCAAGCCATAACTACCCTCCAAGGAGAAAGGCTTGAGCCTACCAGTTGCCGGGCTGATGCAGCCGGATGCATTTGACCTTGTTGCCTGGCACTTCAGACAAAGTTTCGTACCAGTCCCAGGGGCGCTCGGTGCGTCCTATGGTTTCCTGGCGGGTGCTGCTGGTCATGGGGTGGGCTGGTCAAAACGAGTGGTGCTGCAATCAACGGATCAGAAAAATTTCAATGCCTTCCTGCTTTTTCCAGGCGCGACCTGCGGTCACGGCTGCTGCGCCACGCGCCTGCGCCAAGGCCAGGCAAGCCCGGTCGCCGAGGGAGAAACCGATCGGTCTGGTCGTTCGTTGCAACAAGCACGCCGCCAGAGCAGTGGCGTAGTTAACCGTGGAGATCAGGTTTTCGCCCTCGGCCCAAATATTGCGGCGAGCACGGCAGAGGCGTCGAACACACGCTTGGCAAATTCTTCGGGAACACTCCAACGGGCGAGTCCATTCGCCAACCTGCTCGCCTGACGCTCGCCAGCAAAAATTACTTGCGTTCCGATTCAAGATTCGGTGCCGTGTGCCGATACGAAGGTGTGCCGCGTATTTGCGAGACACAGTTACAAGGACCTAAAAAAAAATGAACGAATTGGCATCGCGGCAGTTCAACCAGGCAGATATTTCGCGCTGGATCGAGGCGCTCGACGATTCAGAACTTGACAGGCTCGATTTCGGCGTAATCGGCTTCGACGCAGACACGGCAGTGCGCCGCTACAACGCGGTTGAATCAAAACTCGCGGGTCTATCGCCAGAACGGGTGCTGGGCAATGCATTGTTCACCGCTGTTGCCCCGTGCATGAACAACTTCCTAGTAGCGCAGCGTTTCGAGGATGCCCTTGCTGAGGCCACCACCCTGGACGCGACCATCGACTATGTCTTCACGTTGCGCATGCGCCCCGCCAAGGTAACCCTGAGGCTGCTGGCCTCTCCGGCGCTCGCCTTGCGATACGTGCTGGTCAATCGGCGCAGCTGAGTGATTGCCGCCTCTGTGGACCTCGCAGGCGAGTACGAGGCACTTATCCAGTTTCTGTACCTGGCTCCTGTGGGGCTGGCGCAGACTTCGCTCGATGGCCAGATCGTGATGATCAATCCGATCTCCGCGCAATTGCTGATGCCGCTCTCGCGTGACGGGGAGCTCACAAATCTGTTCGACGCTTTGGCGTCCGTGGCACCCGATTTGCGCCACCGGGTCTCGACCTTCGATCAAACCCACGGCATGATCTGCGAGGCATTGCGGATTCAGATTGGTACGGGTGCCAAGGGCAAGTTCCAGCCACAAGTGCTGTCGCTCAGCTTGCTCAAGATGGACCAGGACCGGTTGATGGCAGTGCTCAGCGACATCACCCGGCAAGTCGCCCAGGAGCGGCTGCTCCGACAGAGCGACGCATGGCTCAATGCCATCCTCACCGGCGTCACCGACTACGCGCTACTGCGACTGGACAAGCAGGGATACGTCGACGAATGGAATCCGAGCATCGCTCGTATCACCGGCTTTGATCAGAATGCGATCGTGGGCAAGCCGTTCTCGGTGTTCTATCCGGAAGGCGCCACCACGCCCGACCGCGTACTGGATCGCCTGCGCGAGGCAGACGAAAGTGGTTGGAGCCTGGATGAGGGATGGCGCGTCAAGGCGGATGGGTCACGCTTCTGGGGCAGCGCCATGATCTCCCCGCTGCGTGAGCGAACCGACGTGGTCGGCGCGGAGCCAGGCCCGGCGGACAGCGAAACAGCGACGACCGAGCCCGCATACTGCCTGATCATCCGTGACATTACCGAAAAACGCGAGGCCAGCGAAAGCCATCGTAAGGCGACCTCCTGCGATCACCTGACCGGAATTGCCAACCGCCGCACGTTCTTCGAAGCAGCAGAGCTGGAAGTGTCGCGCGCCAAACACACGCCACGCGCGCTGTCGTTGATCCTGTTCGATGCCGATCACTTCAAGGCAGTCAACGACACACACGGTCATCCGGCCGGCGATGCCGTGCTGCGCCACTTCGCTGCGCTGCTGACCGCTATCTTCCGGGAGGTGGATGTGGTCGCTCGGGTGGGCGGCGAAGAGTTCGCGGTCTTGCTGCCATCGACTGGCCTTCAGGGCGCAATGGCCGTCGCGGAGCGAATGCGGCTCGCGGTGGCGTCCCAGCCCGTCGACGTGGGTGGCGCGCTGATTGCCTTCACCGTAAGCGCTGGCGTGACCACCACCGACGACCAGTCGTTAGGCGTGGACGCATTGATGAAGCGAGCCGACGTCGCACTGTACAAGGCCAAAGCCGCCGGACGGAATCGCATTGAATGCTGGTCAGCCGATCTCGAATTGCGCGGCAGCGCGCCTGGTACCAGCCATGCCTGCTGAGGCGGCGGCGGCCCATGAGAGGCTGATGCAGTTTCTGTACCGGGCACCGATCGGTTTGGTGGAGACGACTTTGGACGGCACGATCGAGATGATCAATCCGATGTCCGCCAGCCTGCTCATGCCGTTGTCGCGAGACGGTGATCTGGACAATCTGTTTGTGGCGCTGCGGACGGTGGCACCGCAGTTGCCCGATATGGTCGGTGCGTACGAACCGGCCAGCGGCAGCGTGTGTGAATCGGTCCGCATCCCTTTGCCCGCCGGCCGCGATTTCGATACAGCGACGCAGGTGCTTTCTGTCAGCATTCTGAAGTTGGACGAGGTCCGCCTGATGGCCGTGGTGAGCGATGTCACGCTGGAGGTACAACGCGAACAATCCGGACTGGCGCGCCGACTTGACGCTGCAGCGCGTACCGACAGCCTCACGCGCATGCCGAACCGGGCCGTAGTGCGAGATCTTGTCCAGCGGGCCATCGAACGCGGCCGCAGCGAGCCGAGCTACCAGTTCGCGGTGCTGTTCATCAACTGCGACCGCTTCAAACAGATCAATGATTCCCACGGCCATCTGGCGGGAGATAAGGTGCTGGGCCTGATGGCTGATCGTATGCGCGCGAAGCTGCGGCTACGTGACCGGGGCAATCGGACAGTTGGCAATGAACCCATGGCAGGGCGTCTTGGCGGCGACGAATTCGTGGTGTTGCTCGATGACCTGCGATCACCGGAGGACGTGCATTCGGCGGCTCAGCGGCTGCTCAATGTGCTGGGTCAGCCATACACGGTGGCTGCGCAGCAGCTACATCTAACCGTTAGTATGGGCGTAGTGTTGCGGGCACAGGCCACTGGCGACGCCGATGCGGCCCTGCAGGACGCGAGCATCGCGATGGTGGAGGCCAAGCGTGCAGGCGGGGCACGTTACGTCGTTTTCGAACCGTCAATGCATGAGCGTACCGCGCGCCGCGGTGAAGTCGAGAGCGACTTGCGCCGCGCCTTGACCGCGAACCAACTCTTCGTCGTGTATCAGCCGGTGGTGGCTCTGCAGACTCCAACCAGCGCCGACTGCCTACCGGCGCATGCAGCCGGGGTCGAAGCGCTGGTACGCTGGCGCCACCCCACGCGAGGCATTGTGCCGCCAGTGGAATTTATTGGCATCGCGGAAGAGTGTGGAATGATCGGCGCTGTGGGTGAGTTCGTCTTAGCCACTGCGTGTCACCAGTTCGTCCAGTGGCAGCGAAGCCTGGGTCGGCTTGCGCCGCGCCTGTTGGCGGTGAACCTGTCGCGGGGCCAGCTCGGTGACCCAGGCTTCGTCGATATGGTCAGCGGGATTCTCCGCTCCAGCGGAATGCAGGCCGCCCAGTTGCAGCTGGAAATTACCGAAAGCCTGGCGGCCCAGGATAAATCTGTTCAAGATCGATTGCGCGACCTCAAAATGCTCGGGCTGTCGTTGGCATTGGACGATTTCGGTACCGGTTATTCATCGCTCTCCAGCCTGCATCAGTTTCCCGTCAGCACCGTGAAGATTGATCGCTCTTTTGTCAGCGAGGCGGTTTCCAGCGCGCACCATCGTGTATTGATCGAAGCAACGGTCCGCGTAGCAGCCAGCCTGGGGATGGCCACGGTGGCGGAAGGGATCGAGACGCAGGCGCAAGCCGATCGGGTGAAGCAGCTCGGTTGTGACAAGGGGCAAGGATATGTCTTTGCCCGGCCACTTTCGGCGGTGGACCTCGCGCTGTGGCTGGTCGGCAAAGTGGACCCGAGCGCGAAGAGCACTTCCCCCCTCGCCGAAGAGAATCCGCTCTCTGTTCCCTAGCTCAGGGAGAAGCCAGATGCGCCTCCGTCCAGCGCACAATATCGGCGGTACCCATGGCCCCCGGCTGGCGGGCAATTTCACGGCCGGCCCGAAACAGCGCCAGTGTGGGGATGCTTCGAATATTGAAGCGCGCTCCAAGTTGCTTTATCTCCTCGGTATTGACCTTGGCCAGCCGCACACGGGGCTCCAGCTGCGCCGCCGCTTGCTCAAAAGCTGGTGCCATCTGACGACATGGGCCGCACCACGGTGCCCAGAAGTCGACCAGCACGGGTATCGCACTGCGCCCGATGTGGCGCTCGAAAGCTGCTTCATCCAGTGCCACCGAATGGCCTGTGAATAACGCCTCGTGGCATTTGCCGCAATCCGGCGCTGATGCGAGATCCGTGTCTGCTACCCGGTTGGTGGTATGGCAGTGCGGGCAAACAATGTGGCTGGATGGGGTCATAAGTCAGGTAGTAGATATCTGGCCATCGAAAGTGCAATGGTGCTGATTGCAGAATTGGGCCAGGTTGCAAGCTTTCAAGCCATGTCCGCCTGATCCCACGCATCCGCTTGAATACCCAGTGCCCCGACACAGAGGTATCGGAATAAAATGAAAGTGATGGATTCGCGCTCAGGCCAAGGCGCAAACCGCAGACATAGCCCTAGCTATGGCGAGGATTTGGAACGACGGCATGGGTGCGAAGACGCGCTTTCATGTTTCGATATTTCTGGGTTGGGGTACTAGAGTTCACGTCACCCGGTCCAGCCCCCAACTCATCAGCAACAGGACCAGCAGCGCCACACAAACCACGGGCATGACGATCCCCAGCCCCCAGGCGGCGGCGAACAGGCCCAGACTGGCCGGCCCAACGGCTGCGCCCAGATAGGCAAACGCCACTTGCCGGCCCACCACGCGGCGCGCTACCTCAGGCGCAAATCGCTGTGTGGTCTCATGCATCAGCGACGGATACACCGGCGCGCAGCCCATGCCCAGCAAAATCAGCCCGCCTAGCGACAGGGGTGTCGGAGCACCGTCCAACGCAAATATGGCGGCACCGGTCAGGGCGAGCACCAAACCAAACTGGACCAGACGGCGATTGCCGATCCGCACGGCGACCAGGCCGATGGCAAACCGCCCGGCCATGATGGCACCGAAAAAGCAGGAGACCCACAGCCCGGCCGTCTGGGCATCCATACGACGGTGGTCTACAAGAATGCTGGCAGCCCACAGGCCGGAGCCGACTTCGATGGTGGCGTAGGCAAGGTACATGGAGGGCGCCAGCCAGGTGGCCCAGGCTGGGGCTGCATGCGTTGCCCCTGGTCTGCTGCGGGCTCTGGCCCATGCTGCGAACGAACCGGCTGGTGTCGCCAAAGGCGTAATGTCAGCAAGAACAGCGATGCCAGCACTAGCTGAATCAGGCCAATGGCCAGGTAACCAGCTTGCCATCCCGAGGCAC
>JANOCN010000532.1:0-1932 GCA_031412185.1 Betaproteobacteria bacterium
GTGAGCTCCGGTTAGTCAGTCAGGCGACTATTCTGGCAGACTGCGTCACCTTTTTGGCAATGTGCCTATTGTTGTGCGCTGCTTACCAGGCGTCGATGGTCGGGGTAGCTGGTTCATTGCGCGCCTTGGCACTGGCCTCGAACACGCCAACCAGCCATTGGCGCGTATGCGCAGGGTCCAGCACGGCATCGATCTCCAGCGTGGCGGCCATGTTGATCGCACGGCCCTTCTCGTAGGCGGCATCCACCAGTTGCCGGAACAAGGCGTCACGTTGCGGCCCTTCAGGCTCGGCTTCGAGCTCTTTGCGGAACCCCAGGTGCACCGACCCCTCCAGCCCCATGGCACCGAATTCTGCACTCGGCCAGGCAGCGGTGAGCGTGGTTTCATGAAAGCCGCCACCTGTCATGGCCATGGCACCCAGACCATAGGCTTTGCGCAGCACCACACTGACGCACGGTACCCGCAAATGCGCGGCCGCTATGAACATGCGGCTGACATGGCGGACCTGGGCCCGCTGTTCAATTTCCGGCCCCACCATGAAACCCGGCGTGTCTACCAGGCTGACCAACGGCAGGCCATGGGCGTTGCAGAGCTGCATGAAACGCACCGCCTTGTCGGCTGCATCCGGGTCAATCGCGCCACCCAGATGCAGCGGGTTGTTGGCCAGAAGCCCCACGGCACGACCCTGAAGCCGTGCCAGTGCGGTGTGGATACCGCGGCCAAAACCGCTGCGCAGTTCGAGCAGGCTACCCACATCCACCAGGCCGACCATAGCGGCACGGCTGTCGTAGACGCGCACGCGGTTTTCGGGCACCACCGCGCGCAGGGCCAACGCATCGGGTGCCTGCCAGTCCTGCTGCGGCCCTTGAAAGAACGACAGGTAGTGACGCGCCACCCGCACTGCGTGTGCCTCGTCATGTACCAGCACATCGACCACACCATTGCTATGTTGCACGTTGGCGGGGCCAATTTGCTCGGGCCGGTAGGTGCCCAGGCCGCCCCCTTCAACCATCGCCGGTCCGCCCATGCCAATGTTGCTGTCTCGGGTGGCGATCACTACATCGCTGCATCCAAGCAGGGCTGCATTGCCCGCAAAGCAACGCCCCGCCGCAATGCCCACCACAGGCACCCGGCCATTGAGCCTTGCAAAGGCTGCAAAGGTAGCCACGTGCAGGCCCGCAACCACTGGCATGTCCACATCCCCCGGACGCCCACCGCCACCTTCGGCAAACAGCACCACAGGCAGCTTGTTCTGCCAGGCAATGCCCAGCAGGCGGTCGGTTTTCTGGTGGTTGCGCATGCCCTGGGTACCGGCCAGTACCGTGGCGTCGTAAGCCAGCACCACCGCCTTGGACTTTTCGCCACCAAACAACGCTCCGTTGATGCTGCCGATACCGGTGACCATTCCGTCGGCCGGTGTGTTGCGGATCAGGTCGTCGTCGCTACGGCGGGCACGCTGGGCAGCGATGGCCAACGCGCCGTACTCGAGAAAGCTGTCTGCATCACACAGGTCGGCAATATTTTCACGCGCACTGCGCAGGCCCAGCGCATGGCGCCTGGCCATCGCCTCGGGGCGGCTGGCATCGAGCGTGAAGGCGTGGCGGTTGACGACCCTCTGCAGATCGGGACGGATGCCCCCGCCCACTGCTGGCACACCCTGCAGCGGGTCGTCCGCTGCAGCCTCGGGGTGCAGGGGCTCTGGCGTTGTCTCGCAGTCGGAGACAACGGGAGCATCCGTCAGCACCTCCAGCTCAAGCAACCGGTGATCCTCACCAACCACCTCGCCCGCCGAAAAAAACAGCGTGCGGACACGGCCATCGCTTGGAGCGCGTACCTCGTGCTCCATCTTCATCGCTTCCAGCACCACCAGCAGGTCACCGGCAAACACGGTGTCGCCTGGTGAGACTTGCCATTGCACCACCTGGGCTTGGA
>JANOCN010000533.1:0-6041 GCA_031412185.1 Betaproteobacteria bacterium
TGGAACGCGAAACCCTGGGGCGGGTTGAGTCGGTGGTAGTAGGTTTCTTCAAGCTGGGTTTCGGTGGGCGGTGTCTCGGCGTCGTGTTTGTGCGGCGGGTAGCTTGACGAATGCCCGGCCGGTGTCACTACTTCTACCACCAGCAGGTGGGCGGCGGCCGGGTCGTCATGTGGCAGGATGTCGCAGACATAACGCGTGTTGCTGCCTTTGCCGCGTACGCTGCGCCGCATGCTGGAGGGAGCAATCACACGCACCGGGTGCGTCTGCCCATCGCCTGGCGCGCTACACAAGGCCACCTCGGCGTCACGCACACCCGTCAGTGCCACGGTCCGGCCCGGTGGTAGGTAGACCGCTGCTGGGGAGACCGCGTCGAAAACGCTGTCGCGCGTGCCGAGGTTGGCATAGGTGTGGCCGTCCACGGTGACATCTACGCTGCCCGTCAACACCACCAGACACAGTTCGCGGCTGCCCGTATGTACGGTCTCAAGGTCGCCCGGGGCCAGGCGTATGGCCCGAAAACCCACATGCGTCCAACCGGCACGCTCTGGTGTGACGTTGACAATTTCCCGGCCTTCGGCGGCGGCCTTGGCAAGCAAGCGGCTGACCATCTCATTTCTCCTTCTGATTGAGCCGGTCCACGATGGTCTTCAAGGTGGTGTAACCTTTCTTTGCGTAGCGGTAGCTCGGCGCAACCGCCGGGTCCTGCTCCGCCTCCACCACCAGCCAACCTTGGTAGTCGGCAGCATGCAGCGTGGACAACACCGCGTCGAAATCGATCACGCCGTCGCCCGGCACCGTAAATGTGCCGTTGATCACGCCGGTCAGAAAGCTCCAGCCGTCGTTGCGCGCCTGCGCGATCACCTTGGCGCGTACATCCTTGCAATGCACGTGCACCACCCGCGTTACATGTTTTTGCAACAGCGCCACCGGGTCCGTAGCGCCGCCGAAATACGCGTGGCCGGTGTCAAACAGCAGGCCTACATAGGCCGGGTTGGTCAGGGCCATCAGGCGGTCCAGGTCGTCGGGGGACTCCACATAGGCCCCCATGTGGTGGTGATAGGCCAGCCGGATGCCGTAGCTGGCTTGCAGATGGGCACCAAAGTCATTCAGGCGCTGTGTGTAGGCCTTCCACAGACGCTCGCTCGCGAAACGCGGGCGTTTGGCCAAGGCGGTGCCGATGTTGCCCTGGATGGTTCCCGCGCATTCGCCGTAGACGACCACCTTGACGTCGTTGTATTTCAGCTTGCGCAAGTGCGCTTCGCAGCGGGCGATTTCTGCCTCCAGGGTATCTTCTGCAAGAAATCCCGAATACCAGCCCGACACGCAGGCGAGGCCGAAGGCGTCGAGCTTGGCCTTCAGGCCCGGGCCGTCCTTAGGAAACTTGTTGCCTAGCTCAAAACCCTCGTAACCGATTTCTTTGCCTTCCGACAGCGCAGTTTCGAGCAGCGTCTCTCCGCCCAGTGAGGGCAGGTCGTCGTTCATCCAGCTCAAGGGGTTGATGCCAATACGCACGTTCCAGTTCATACCCTTTGCTCTTTCTTGGCTTCCAGGTAGGCAGCACGCGCGGTGTTGACCTGCGCGCGCCCGGACACTTCAGGAATCGCCACCTCCCACCAGCAGCCACCGTCTTCCGTCGTACGGGTGTGGGTGGTATCTATCACCAGCACCTGCGTCTTCGTGGCGGCGCGGGCTTGCTTCATGGCAGTTTTCAGTTCGGCGATGCTGGCCACGTGTACGCCGTCGGCACCCAGGCTGCGCGCATGCATTGCAAAGTCAATGAATGGTGCCTGACCGGATATTGGCACGCAGTCATCCAGCATGTTGTTGAAGTGTGGTCCGCCGCTGGCGATTTGCAGCCGTTGGATGCAGCCATAACCGCGGTTGTCGAGCACCACGATGATGAGCTTGTGGCCCAGCATCACCGAGGTGGCAATCTCCGAGTTCATCATCAGGTAGGAGCCGTCCCCGACCATCACGATCACCTCCTGCCCCGGCCGCGCCATCTTCACGCCCAGCCCACCGGCAATCTCGTAGCCCATACACGAATAGCCATATTCCACGTGGTAGTTGCCTGGTGCGCCTGCGCGCCAGAGTTTGTGCAGCTCGGCGGGCAGCGTACCGGCGGCGCAGACCACCACGTCATGCTGGTCGCTGTTGGCAATGGAGTCGCGCACCGCACCAATTACTTCGGCGTCGTACGGCGGGATAGCCACGTGGTGCGGGTCTGGCGCAGACCTGGTGAGTTCAGTGACGCGGGCTACCCAGCCAGTCGCCAGCTCACGGGCGGTGTGGGTCCAGGCCGACTCGGCGCGCCAATCCCCGACCGCCTGCGACAGCTGCGCAAGGCCGCTGCGTGCATCTGCCACCAGCGCGCTACCGCGCCACTTGCGCGCGTCCTGCGCCTGCACGTTCAGGCCCAGGATGCGGGCGTCGGCAAACAGGCTGTGTGAGCCGGTGGTGAAGTCCTGCAAACGGGTGCCCACAGCCAGCACCAGGTCGGCAGCACGCGCCAGCGCGTTGGCACCCGGCGCACCGGTGACGCCTATGGCACCCAGGTTGAGCGGGTCGTTCCAGGGCAGGCTGCTTTTGCCGGCCTGGGTCTCGACAACAGGCACGCCATGGGTGCGCGCAAACGCCGCCAGTGCGTCCCACGCCTGGCTGTACAAGACCCCGCCGCCGGCCACCATCAGCGGGCGCTTCGCACCACGCAACAAGCTTGCGGCATCGGCCAGCTCCCGCGGCTCAGCGAGCGGGCGGCGGACACGCAGTGGAGCAGGCTGAAGGAAATGTTGCGGACAGTCGAAGGCTTCGGTCTGCACGTCCTGTGGCAAGGAAAGGCAGACCGGTCCGCAATTTGCAGCGTCGGTCATGACCGAAATCGCATGCGGCAATGCGGTCAGAATCTGCTCGGGGCGGGAGATGCGATCAAAGAATCGCGTGACCGGGCGAAAGGCATCGTTGACACTCACGTCGCCGTGTTCCGGGTCTTCCAGTTGCTGCAGCACCGGGTCGGGCGCACGCGAAGCAAATATGTCGCCTGGCAGCATCAGCAGTGGCAGGCGATTCACGTGCGCCAGCGCTGCGGCAGTCAACAGGTTGGTCGCACCCGGCCCGATGGAGGTGGTCACAGCCAGGGTACGCTGGCGAAAATTCGCCTTGCTGTAGGCAATGGCCGCGTGTGCCATGGCTTGTTCGTTGTGGGCACGCAAAGTCGGCAATTGCGCGCGTTCGGCCCACAGCGCCTCCCCCAGACCGGCCACATTGCCATGCCCGAATATGGCGAACACGCCGGCGCAATACGGCAGCAAGCGGCCGTCGTCCATTTCGATGTGCAGTGCCGCCAGATGCTTGACCAGCGCCTGTGCCATGGTGAGTCGCTGGCTTGTCATGGGGTGGTATTTTCGGTCAGAGCAGGCGCTGCACCGGCTGGCAGCGCGCCGCGTCTGCGCCAGGCATCCACCAGTATGGCGAAGTTGGCCGCCACGGCGTCCACCAGGTCCGCATCGTCAATCTCATTACCAAGCCAACGCAGCGACGCGTCGGCCCAGAGGGTACGCCCGACCACAAAACCCTTGACGATGGGATTGGTGGCCAGCGCAAAACTCTCAGCCAGTATGTGCAGGGGCTGGTTCAGCCCGAGGATGACGGCCCCACGGCACGCCGGGTCCCGTATTTCTACCAGGGCCTGCAAAGCCTCCCATCCTGCAGCACGCATGGGTGCGAGCTTCCACCACTCGGGCTTGATACCCAGGTTGTAGAAACGCTGGATCGAACGCAACACCACCGAGTCTTCGTCGCCCTCGGGTGTCAGCGCGCGTGGGCAGATGATTTCGAGCAGCAGTTCGTTGCCGCTGGCGCGGGTCGCCTGCCAAAGCTCCTGTACCTTGAGTTCCTGCTCCAGCCGCAACTCGCTGTTGTCGTCGGGGTGGTAATGCACCAGGCATTTGACCACCTGCTCGGACGGCCAGGTCACCAGCGCGCTGCCAATCGACAAGGTGCCGTCAAAACGCAGCGGACGCGAGCCCGGCAGTTCCACCGGTCGCCCGACCCACCAGCCGCGGCCGGTGGCTGTGGCCAGCGCATCGCCACCATAGTCGCCGCCGTCCACCAAAACACCGATTCGACCATGCAACTGGTGGCTTTTTTCCACCGCCTCTACTGCGTGCAGCAACAGTTTCTTGAGCGCCTTGATACGTTCTTCGGGCGCTCCCGCCTGGCGCGCCATATCAAAGAACTGGCTGCGGTGGTCAAAGGCGAGTACGTTGAGTTCGCCCCAGCGTTTGCGCGGCGCGCTGGTGCGGTGCAGGTGGGCCAGTTGCAGGTCGGCATCCACTTGCGGGGTTCGGCTGCCGCCAAACCAGTGTTGCAATTCGGCCTGTGTTGGCATGGCCGGCGCACAGGCATGGCGCGACACGACGATGGCCCCACAGGCGTTGGCCAGCCGTGCCGCTTCCTGGAAACTTTGGCCCCGCAGGAAACCCGCCATCAAACCGGCCGCAAATGCGTCGCCTGCGCCCAGCACGTTCATGACTTCCACCCGTTCGCCCTGGGCGGTTTCGGCGGCTTCGATGGCTTGCGGTATGGTGCCGGGAATAAAGCAGCAACCTGCGGCACCGAGTTTGACGACCAGCGCCGCCTCCGACACGCTACGTACCGCGCGCAATGAAGCCAGCAGGTCGCCGGGCACGCCACCGGCAATCAGGAATTCTTCCTCGGTACCGATGAGCAGGTCAAATTGCGGCAGCAGCGCCTGCAACTGTGCGGTCACGCTAGCATTGGCCACAAAACGGTTAGCCCCTTCACCACGTTTGGTCAGCCCCCACAATACCGGCCGGTAATCGATGTCCAGCACCCGCAGCACCTGGTGCTTGTGTGCGTAGGCCAGCGCGGTGGCGGAGGCCGCGCGCACAGTGGGAGCGCTCAGATGGGTACCCGTAATCAGCAGGGCGCGGCACCCGGCGATGAAGCGCTCGCTGATGGCAGCGGCGTCCAGCGCCATGTCAGCGCAGTTCTCGCGGTAGAACAGCAGCGGAAAGGTGTCCCGGTCCTTGAGCCCCAGTAACACCAGAGCGGTCAGGCGTTGCGGGTCGACCTGCACTTGCGACGTATCGCAACCTTCTCGCTGCAAGGTTTCAATGAGAAAGCGGCCCATCTGCTCGTCACCGACCCGCGACACCATGGCCGCGCGCAAGCCCAGCCGCGCCACACCAAACGCGATATTGGCCGAGCTTCCACCCAGGTACTTGGCAAAACTCGACACGTCTTCAAGCCGCGCACCAAGCTGCTGCGCATAGAGGTCCACGGCCAGGCGGCCGAGGCAGGCCAGGTCGAAACGCCGGCCGGGCACAATCTTCAACGGACACATTGGCTGGATGTTGCCAGAAACGAATAAATATGCACTAGGTAAAACACTTAGAATATATTTTCTGTTTTTTAGCGTACACCGAAACTGTTGCTTGTGAAAAAACTGCGCCCCAGCCAGTCTCGCCCGTTGACCCATGTTGCCGATCCAGCAGCTGAGCATCTGATGGAGGTCATAACGCAGGAATTCGATTCATTAAGCCGCCAGCTCAAGCTGATTGCGCGCTACGTCGAGCAGCACCGCGACCATATCGGGTTGGACCGGATTCAGGATGTGGCAGAGCGCTGTGGCGTCCAGCCGTCTGCCGTAATCCGTTTCGCCAAGCATCTCGGTGTAACCCGAAAACCCGAAATGCTTGGCGAAACGGATGACGGCAGATGGCTGGACGCCACAGCGCTCTGCCACATCCTGAATCCGGTCCAAGCCGATATGGTCGCGGTGCTGCTCGACATAGCGCGCAATGAGCTTGAGCTGGCGGCTTAATGAATCGAATTCCAGCGTTATCGCCGCCAGCAGATGCGCAGCTGCTGGATCAGCAACGTGTGGCAACGGGCGAGACTGGCTGGGGCGCAGTTTTTTCACGAGCAACAGTTTCGGTGGCGCTAAAAAACAGAAAATATATTCTAAGTGTTTTACCTAGTGCATATTTATTCGTTTCTGGCAACATCCAGCCAATGTG
>JANOCN010000534.1:0-4694 GCA_031412185.1 Betaproteobacteria bacterium
CAATCGACCAGCCCGATTCGTTTCGTGGCTTCGGAAGGCTCCATGATTCCCGCCTTCGCGACTGCGGTGGGAAAAGCGCTGCTGATGCGGACGGACAGTCGGCAGGTGCGCCGATTCCTGCCGACACTCTTGACTTACCCACCATTGCGCTACCGCATGGCGAGAGAGCGGCTGTTGACGGAACTCGACATATCGCGCGCCCGCAAGTGGACCAAGCTGAACGACAGCGCAGATCGTGGAATCGAGGCCATTGCTTCAGCGGTCTGCGCGATGGATGGGCACATGGTTGCAATTGCTTTGTGCTACCTGCAAGATGAAGTTTCCGCAAGAGAATTTGATCGGCTGTTGCGCTTGCTTCTGGACTGTTGCCGTGACCTCGGCAAGTCTGTTTCAGATTCCTTCTGGCTGGCTTGAAATGACTTCAGCACAGCGCTCATGCCAGAATCTCCCCCATAAAACCAGACGCGTTGTGAGCGTCGCACCACAACAAGGAGCACCAACATGGGCGCACAGTGGAAAGCCAAAGGCAAAGAATTGGCAGCCAACGCCAGGGGCGCGCGGTTTGGCAAATTGGCCAAAGACGTCATGATCGCGGCGCGCGGCGGGGCCGACCCGGCGTCGAACGCGCGCCTGCGGCTGGTGATGGAGCAGGCGCGCAAGGTCTCCATGCCCAAGGAGACACTGGAGCGCGCCATCAAGAAAGGTGCCGGTCTCAGTGGCGAGGCGGTGCATTTTGACCATGTTATTTACGAAGGGTTTGCGCCGCACCGGGTGCCGGTGATGGTCGAGTGCCTGACCGACAACGTGAACCGGTGCGCGTCTGAAATACGCGTCCTGTTTCGCAAGGGGCATCTGGGCGCAGCCGGTTCGGTGGCCTGGGACTTCGACCACTTGGGCATGATCGAAGCTGAGCCCACCAAAGCGGGTGCCGATCCGGAGCTGGCGGCCATCGAGGCTGGTGCGCAGGACTTCGAGCCTGGCGATGCCGAGGGCGTCACGCTGTTCTTGACCGACCATGTCGATCTCGACTTGGTCACCCGTGCGTTACCAGCGCAAGGCTTCACCGTGTTGTCGGCCAAGCTGGGCTACAAGGCAAAGAATCCGGTCAACGCCGCCAGCCTGAGCGCAGCGCATCTGGAAGAGGTGGAGGCCTTCCTGGCCGCCATCGATGCAAACGACGATGTGCAAAATGTATTCGTCGGTCTGGCCGAGGGTTGAAGCACTTGCACAGAGTGCGCCGTGATTCACCTGGGCTTCAGATTCCAAGACTGTGCAGCGTGACGGCACCCTTGGGCGTGTGCAGGGTAGCGCTGATGTCGGCCGGGCCGGTTTCCAGCGTAATGCCGGTGAGCCCGATTGCCTCGTAAGCTGATCGCAGCTTGTCGGCCGAAGGGTGCGCAACGGCGATACCTTGCAGCGTCACCCCCGAGCGCGGCAGGCTGTTGCGGGGATGCAGGCGCAGCGGCTCGGCGGCGTCGGGTTTGCCCCATTGGATCAAGGTCGGGAGTGCACCGTTGAACAGGCGCTGACCATCAGCGCGCACCGTGATTTGCCATTGCAGCAAGCCGCGGCGTGAATGGCGGCTGGCCTGCACGGCTGGCCCGCGCTCGATGTCCAGCGTTTTCAAGGCGCTGCGCGCCGCCTGGATATCGCTGGTACTGGCGACAAAATGTACAAGACGCGGCTCAGCGGCGATGGCGGCCCGCAGCCCTGCATCATCCATGTCAAACCATCGTTTGTCCGGCGCAACGGCCGACCGCACCGCTTTGGGGTTTACCGCAATAATTTCCAGGTAGGCCAGCGGGTTGCCCGGCGTGGCAATCTTGAACAGGCGGTTGTGCGTACCGTACAGCGCATGTTCACCGCCCGGGCCGGGAGTGATGCCGATGGTGGCCTCGCACCACAACACCCCTTGCTCCAGTGTGTGTGCCACCACCACCAGATGATCGATTTGGGTTTTCATCGGCAGACCATACCATCCCTCGCTGCAGGCCTGAAATTGGTCAATTGCCCAGTGTGCCACGGGCGTGCCTTGGCTATGCAATCGACCCAGATACGGGTGTCAACCAGAACCCCGGCGCTGCCGTCATAGCGTAGAAGACTAACTGCGGCCACGTTTCGGGGCGCTCCTTCCATGGCACAGTCACGGACATCTATGACCACCAAGACCTTCACCAGCGGCCGCATCCGCCATGCCGACTACGACCCCGCCACGCGCCAGCTGGAGCTTCACTGGGCTGACAAGACGGTGCTGGCCTACAAACAGGTTCCCGAAGAGGTGTTCCGGCGGCTGTGCGCGGCACCCAACCCGGCGGCGTACTGGGAGGACCGCATCGCGGACGAGTATCCGAAGGGCGTGCCCAAGGCCGCAGGCGATGCCTCCGATGCGGCGAAGAAGTTCGGGGATTTGTTCGGGGGCGGGGATTAAGCGGCGATGAGAAAGACACCACGGGCTGACACAGTTGCCATGACCGCCAATTCAACCGCATAAATCGAACGATTCGAATAAAATGCACGAATCAAGCGGAGGTTCCCATGCAAACCATGACAGCCAACCAGGCCAAAACCCAGTTCGGCGCCTTTATCGACATGGCACAGAAAGAGCCCGTGCGTGTGATGCGGCACGACCGCGTAGTGGGGGTGATGGTGTCCGCCAGCGACTACGAAGCCATGCGCGCTTTCTATGCGGATCGACTGGTTCGCACTTTGGACCAGACGGCTGCGCAGGCTGCTGCTGCCGGCCTGACGCTTGCGCAACTGGACACATTGCTAGCTGATGAAAGCTGAGCGCTACGTGATCGACACCAACGTGTTGATCAGCGCGGCGTTCTCTGGAAAAACACCGCCAGGGATCGTGGTGCGCCATGTCCTCGCACAAGGTCACATTTTGTTCTCCGAAGCGACTTTCGAGGAACTGGAATCCCGCCTTTGGCGCCCCAAGTTCGACCGGTATCTGACCATCGAGAGTCGTAAGCAGTTGCTGCATGATTTCCGTGCCGTGGCGTTGTGGGTGGACGTGCCACACGACACTGGCGCCCGTAAGTTCAGCCGTGATCCCAACGACGACAAATTTCTGCATGTGGCGTTGGCCGGTGGTGCAGGGGTGCTAGTTAGCGGCGATGGGGATCTGCTGGTCCTAGCCGCTGTTGAGTCCGTGAATATCCTTTCGCCAGTCAAAGCTCTTGCGCAGATCTAGGGCTGTGGGGCGCGCGGCCGAACTTGGAAATAGCGAAGGATGCGGATGAATCACTTGCTCTCGGCCGTTGTCGCCACCCGGAAATCCATTCGGGTGATCGTGTCACGCGTTGCCAACGCGTCGGGGCTGGCATGCGGGGGCCAACTGGACGCAATGCTTGGGGAGGCATTGGTAACTACTGGTGACACAACTGCCTTGGACCCACAACCTGATCATCCTTGGCGGGGAAGAAGTTCGGGGATCTGTTTGGGGGCGGGGATTGAGTCGGGCCCAGCGGTGAGCTCAGACGTCACACAAGAAGGGGCGAGCGTTCTCTGGAGCACGGGGTTAGTGAGTTTTTTGTTGTCGCGCCGGTTTGGTTCACTCGTCCAACAGCGGCGCCTCAGCGGGTGGTGGTGGGGGCGTCAGCCGGCGCGTCGACCGGCTGGATGCCGATCGCCTGGAAAGTGCGTGCGGCATTCGCCTGCGCTTGCGCCAGGTGGGTGGCGAACTGTTCCGGTGTGCCGTTGAAGGTTTCCAGGTAGCTTTGCTTCGCGAAAGACTGGAAGCTTGCGCTCGCCAGCGCCTTGTTCAATTCGGCATTCAAACGCGTGACGACAGCCGCAGGTGTCTTCGCCGGCGCATACAGTCCCCAGAAAGTGCCCATGCCGGGGTCGCTGTTCAGTTCGGCGAGGCTGGGGACGTCGGGGAACACGGGCGAACGGCGCGAACCGGTGACTGCGACCATTTTCAGTTTGCCGGCTTCGACGGCTGGCTTGGCCAGCGCAAGGCTGCTGTATGCCAAGTTCACTTCGCCGCTGTTGACGGCGAGGAAGGATGGGCCGGCGCCCTTGTAGGGCACGGCGGTGAGCTGCACGCCGTTCTGGCGCGCGATCCAGGCTGAATAGATAGCCGGAATGCTGCCCGGCCCCCAGGTGGCGAAGGTCACTGACTCCGGCTTGGCTTTCGCGTGCGCCATCAGCTCGCGGAAGGACTGGCCCGGCGCCGAAAGGTGCGCCACTATCACGTCACTGGGAGTACTGACCACGCCACCGATGGCGGCGAAGTCGGCCTTCGGGTCGTATGGCAGCTTGGTGAAGAGCAGCGGGTTGAAGACCAGGCTCTGGTTGTCGGTGAGACACAGCGTGTAACCGTCAGCCGGTGCGCGGGCGCAGGCGGTCATTCCAATGAGGGTGCCGGCACCAGGCCGGTTTTCCACCAACACAGACTGCCCGAGGCTGTCGCCCATCAGCCTGGCGACGGTGCGCGTGAGTAGGTCCGTCAATCCGCCAGGGGAGGTGGAGGCGATGATGCGGATTGGCTTGGCGGGGAAGGTGTCAGCATGGGCACCACTCGCGGCGAGAGCGAGGCTGCAGAGGGTCAGGGTGGTCAAGGCTTTAGGTAGGAGAGACATCATGGGTGGTTTCGCTTCGCATAAAAGGAAAGGTGAGCAAAGTGGGCAAACGCGCTTTCATCGGAACACTCGCTTGTCGTCTTGCCGGTTCGAGAGCCAGTCGAG
>JANOCN010000535.1:0-2864 GCA_031412185.1 Betaproteobacteria bacterium
GACCAGGCGATGGCCTGGCGCACTTCCTTCTTGTCGAGCGGCGCGATGGTGACGTTGGAGGCCACGTACATCGCCGAATCCCAGGTTTCCACGATGACGTTGGCGAACTTGGAATCGGCGATCAGACCAGTGATGTCCAGCGGTGGCAAATCCATCGAAATATGGCTGGCTCCAGTTTTCAGCGACGCCACGCGGGAAGACGCCTCGGCCACGATCTGAATCTCGAGCTTGTCGATCTTCGGCCTGCCCTTGAAGTATTTGTCGTTCGCCGACAGGCTCATGCCCTGGCCGTGTTTGTAGCTGTCCACCTTGAACGGCCCGGTGCCAATGAACGCAGCGCCGGTCAGCATCTGTTCGTAGGAGTCCTTCTGTGGAATCACCATCATCTCCAACATGTCGAAGATGTTGGAGACCGGATGCAGCAGGGTCAGCACCACCTGGCTATCCGTCGGCGCAGCAGCCGTGACGATCTTGGCATTGTGCTTGACCTGGCTCGGTACGCCGTCTTTCTGCACGAAGGCAATTGCTGCCAGCACATCGGCCGAGGTGAACTTGGCCCCGTTGTGGAACACCACATCGGTTCGAAGATCCAGCGTCAGGGTCTTCTGATCGTCGGACATTTTCCAGGAGCTGGCCAGTGAGGGCTTGGGCTCCATGGTCTTGGGATCGTATTCCGTGAGGGCGTTGAAGACCACACGCATGAGGGACAAATTGGGGTTGTTCTGCGCCATCATGGTGCCGGTCTGGAAGTCCGAGCTCTGCGTCAGCACCAGGGTTTTGACACCCGTTGCCTTTCCTCCGGTTGCGGCTTCCTTCACGGCACTGCGGTCGCAGCCCGGCAATGCCAGCAGGGCGAGCGCACCGGCACTGCCCATAAGCAGTTGCCGACGTGACGAGGAATCGATTGCGGTGCTTGGAACGGTAGTCTTTTGCATGGTGTCTCCAGTGGGTTTAGGAAGGGTGGGGGCGGCGTTTTGTTATGGCGTTTTCGGGTCATTCCAGAGGAACGGCGGCTCGGCCAGGCCTTGCACGCCCGGGCGCAGGGCCAGCAAGGCGCCCGCAAGTGGCTCGGCCGCAAGGGCCTCGGGCTGCAGGCGCTGGGTTGCGCTCGTGACAAAGAGCGTGTCCAGGTTCGGGCCACCAAACGAGCATGAGGTAGGTTGCGATACCGGCAGTCGAATCAGGCGGTCGAGCTTGCCCTGCGGCGTGAAGCGCGCAATGCAGCCCGCACCGAAACGCGTGTTCCAGATGCAGCCCTCGGCATCCACGGTGTTGCCATCGGGCCTGCCAGGCGCCGCGTCGGCATCGACCAGTATGTTCCAGGGGCCGGGCAAGCCGGCACCGGTGTCGTAGGGGGCACTTTCGATGCAGCCCGTCGACGTGTCGACGAAAACCATGCGCCGGCCGTCGGGCGAGAAGCCGATGCCGTTGGGGATGCTTACCGCGCTGCGCACCTTGCGCGTTTCAAGGTCGGTGGCGACACGGTACAGCCCGCCGGTGGGATGTTTGCCGAAGTCCCACATGCTGCCGCACCAAAGCCGGCCCTGGCGGTCGCATTTGCCTTCGTTCAGGCGGTGTTCGGGGTGGCCAGTTTCCAGCGTGGCCAGCGGCTCCAGAGTGCCGGTACGCGGGTCGAGCAATCGGATACCCGCGCGCAGAGCCACCACCACCCCGGTGCCGGTCGTGGGCACCACGGCACCACACAGTTCGGGCATGGTCCAGACATCGATGGCACCGGTGGCGCTGTTCCAGCGCTTGACCTGTGGCGCACGGATGTCGATCCACCACAGCATTTGCGTGCGTACGCACCAGGACGCGCTCTCGCCCAGGATCTGCCCGGCCGGCGCGATGACTTCGAAAGGCAGTGATTCCATTTCCATCATTGACTCCAGCTGCGCGCCGGGCGCTCGGCATGCCGGTTCAAGACATCCTCGTCGAGTGCGACGCCGAGGCCGATTCCGGCAGGCAGCACGGTCTGCCCGCCCATCACGGGCGCAAAAGGCGCGCCCACCAATGCATCGAACAGTGGGCTCTCGTCGAATTGCAGCTCCAGCATATCGAAGGCATCCAGCGTGGCCGAAACCTGCAAGCTGGCAGCATGGCAGATCGGGCCACTCGGGTTGTGCGGGGAGACCTGGACGCCAAGCGACGCGCAGCCGGCGCTGATGGCCTGCATCTGGTGGATACCGCCGGCATATTTCATGTCTGGCATCACCACGTCGTACGCACCACCCTCGCAATATGGGCGGAAGCTGTCCCAGCCGATGCCCATTTCCAAGCCGGCCTGGCGCATGCCCAGCGCGTTGGCCTGCTGTCGCAACCCGGCCAGCGCGGGGATGTTGTCCGGTACCTCGGGCAGCGGACATTCGATCCAGTACACGCCCAGCCGCGCCGCCGCCTCGTTAAGCTGGCGCGCGGTGGCTTCGTCGAAGCGCCAGTGGCAGTCCACCATGACGCGCGCATCGTGCCCCACAGCTTCGCGCACGGCTGCCACGCACGCCAGTCCGGTACGCATCGCTTGCGGCCCCTGGCCTTGCGCGCACACGGACGTACTGACCTCGTCGAAGGGGGCCAGCTTGAAGGCCACGTAGCCGGCCGCCATGGCCGCGCATGCGCTGGCAGCGAACCCTTCGGGTGTGCGATGTCCGGTGCGCCGGTTTATGTTGGCGTATACCGGCACCTGCATGCGCCGCGCGCCCAACACGTGCGCAAGCGACTGGCCGGCACGCTGCGCATGCAGGCTCCACAGTGCCTGGTCCAGCGCACTCACGATGCTGGCTTCCCGGATGTCGGCCGGCGCGTGCTTCCGGGCGAAACCACTGGGCGACTCGGGTGTGGCATCGCGCAGTGCCAAAGGCACGAGC